>CALXZT010000110.1 GCA_944393315.1 uncultured Clostridia bacterium | reverse complement strand
AATCTTTTGTTATAACCATATTTATTTTTCCATTTTCAATGTCTTGTAGCATTCTTTTAAATTCTGGACGTTCAAAATTTGTACCTGTATAACCATCATCAACATATATATCAACTGCAACTAATGCTTGTGCTTTTAAATAACCAATTAATAAACTTCGTTGATTGGTAACACTTTCTGATTCTAAATCATCACCATCTTCACGAGATAGTCTTATATAAATGGCTATTTTAAATATTGTATTGTCTATTGTATACCTATTTCTATTATACACTTTTAACTCCTTTCACTAGACAACACTTTCACTTTATTAGTTGATTTAATTATACTATTTTTTTTGTCCGTTTTAAATACTTTTTTAGAACTAATATCTAAATTCTTATTAGCAATATAATATTTATATATACAACTCTTTAAAACTTCTTTTAAATCAAAACCATTACTATCATAAAACTCTAGTGTTTCATACATTTATATACCTCCACACTCCAATTTTATGCATAAACTTTTATTAAAATTACTTTTTATCATAATTATCACGCACCTTTCTAATATTTCATAATTAACACCTACTATCTAAAATCTTTCAATAATTCTTCCATTTCTTTGGATTCTTCTTCGGAAGGTTCTTCGCTTTCGCATCTTTTCCCATTCCATACCATAACTCCATCTGGGTCATATCTAATATGGGGAGATTTCCTTCCGTTTAATATATCTTCTTTATTATCAGATATATCTGTAACAGTTATAAAAAGTTGTATATTATTACTTGTAGAATAAGAATTGAGATAACCCTTTATAAACACCTTTTTTTCCTTAACAAAAAAATCTTTATAAGTTGTATAAAGATTCCTATTAATATTTAAACTTGAATAAACATAACTCTTATTATATTTAATTGTTTTTAAACCAAATTTAATATAATCTTGATTATTGTCTGTAATATTAGTTATATTACCAGAGATAATTATTTCATTTAAATCTACATTCATATATCAGTCCTTTCTTTTTAATTATTTAAATGAATTTTAAATTATTTTATTTATTATAATTATTTATTAATATTATTTATTCTGTTAGAAACATCTTGCTATACACAATAGTAATATATTGCTACTTATATTAGAAGAAATTTGCTAAATAAATTTTTCTCATATTAGGATCATTTTCTACTTTAATATAATTTTTTCTTTTAAGAGATGAAATGCAACTTGTAATTGTTCTTCTTGATACTTTTAGAAGATTACTTAAATATTTATTACTAGCATAACAAAATCCTTCTTTCATAGTTAAAGTAGTAATTAATCCCATTAATAGCTTTGATGTGGAAGATATATCATTATCTAATAAAACAATCATAGGAACTTCCACATATTTTAAATTATTAATATCGTTATTCATATATCATTCTCCTTTCCTTGATTTTTAAACACAAAAAAACTTGTAAAATTTTCTACAAGTCATACTGATATAACTGAAAAAAAGGTAATAGTATCCCTGAGACTTTATTTTAAATCCTGTCTCTAGGATTGAAGCAGTTTAGCCTTTTGGCTAGGTACTAGCATAAATCTCCGAACATTTACTGTACCTTATTTACTAGCGATTTTGTCTATTCTAGCAAATTGTGTATTCGTATAATCCTCTGTCGTATTCTTTGAAAGTAATATATTTGTGTTTTTCTAATAGTTGTAAGTTCTTTCTAAATGCGACATTCTTTAAACCCTTAATTTGTCCTTGTATCCTGCCAATATTTACATTAGCTATTGTTCTATCAAAGCCTTCTGTATATAGATAAGAGTAAATATCTTTTGCTTCAAATGTGATATTTTTATCTTTCCATATTCTATGGTCGGTTAAGTCTAGATGCCTTGTTTTCCTCATTCATATCTTTTCCTCCTTTCTTTTTGATGCGTAACACTTCTTTTTATATTGTTAACACTCGGTAACACATCAAATATACATCATAATTATGAACTTGTCAACACTTTTATTAACAATTTTATCAAATATGTTGACTTTCGTTAACGATAGTGGTATGATTAATGCAGGTGGTGAAGTTTTATGCCAAAGCAAAACATAGGCGAAGCAATAGCTAGAGAAAGAGAAAAAAAAGGTTTATCTCAAAGACAATTAGCCAATGCAATTGGTATTAGTAATGCCGAATTATCTAAAATAGAATCTGGTGAAAGAGAATTACCTAATCCTAAAATACTTAAAAAAATAAGTAAACATATAGATTTAAATTATAATAATATGTTAAGTATGATAGGTTTGGGAACTCAATTAACTATTCTTAATCCTTTTATTAGAAATTATTATGAACATTTAAGAGGAGATAAATTAGAAGATGCTTGGATGATGGCAAAGGCAAGTATTAGTAATAATGATATAATGATTGATACCTTAAATCAAGAATTAGCTAAAGATGATCTTTCAGAAGAAGAAAGAGAACGTGCGATAGAAACAAAACAAGATTTAGAATATCAAAATGTTACTAATGAACTGATAGTTGGAATATTAGATGAAAACAGATTAAAGGAGGCGAAGAAAAATGCAAAAAATAACAATGTATTTAAATAAGGTACAAATTATTGGTATTATTTTAGCAACAATAATGGTTATATTAATTCCTATTATAAATGATTATAAATTTGTATCACTTGGTTGGTTCTTTATAGGAATTGCTAATTTTGGTAATGCAATGTTTACAAAAAATTGGTCTATGTTAGGAAGAACATGGACTGAAAAAGATGATACAGATCCTGAAAAACAAATAACAAGAAAATATAGCGACAAGACATTTTATATAGTAGGATTTTTGGGAATAGCATTATGTCCTGTAGCATTATTTGAAACATTTTTTTCACAAAACTATATAGCAATGATAATTGCTTATATAGCAACAGCAATAGTATTAGTTGTTCTATTTAAAATAACTGATAAAGAACAAACTAAAGTTGAACAACTAATACCTAAAATAAGAAAATAGCATTTTGCTTTTCGGAAGATTAGCATTATGCTATTTTTTCACTTTTTTATGAAGTTGTAAGACAAATAAAAAAGGCACCTTTACTACTTACGCTAGTTTGTAGTATTGGTGCTTAAATGGGTTCCCAAAGGCTCTCCTTTGGCACACTATTCCTAGTTGGCTTTTGCCGACTTGGTAGTGTGTTACTTATTTGGCTTACAAATAAGTCTATCGCGAAAATTCATTAGTTATGAAATTTCTTTTGAATTTTTGCTTTAATAAGTTTGGGATTTATAAAAAATGACAGAATGACGGAAATTTATGGGTACCTACATTTATCTGTCATTCCATCATATAATGTAAAATCTGATATTATTTTTTTGTTTTACCACATAACTCATTAATTGATATTTTAAACTCTTTAGCAAATTTATATAAGTTTTCAGTAGATATATAAACTCTACCTTTTTCATATTTAACTATACAACTTTGAGTTACTTTAAGGATATCTGCTATATTCTCTTGTGAAAGATTATGTTTTTTTCTAATTTCTTTCATATTATTAGCAAGAACTTGCAAATCTAATCCTTTAATTAAATTTCTGCTAGTCTTGTTGTTTGTTAGTCCTAAAGCATAATCTAAAGTAATATTGAAATAATCTGCAAAATCGCATAAAAGTTTTAAAGGAATAACACTTATACCTAGTTCCCACATTGAATAGGTAGAACGAGGAACACCTAATATTTTAGACATTGTTTCTTGATTTATATCATTATCTTCTCTAATATCTTTTAATCTTTGAAAATCTATCATAGCTACCACCTATAATAATTTTCCCATTTAAAATAAAAATATTAAGAATTTGCTTATTTCAAGACTATTTTTTGCTGATTTGTGTTATAATTTAATTGCAGTAAAAATAAAACTATTGAAAGGAAAATTTAAATGCAAAGAGATTACTTGAAGAAAGACACAATACAAATAAAGTGAATGAAGAAACACTCGCTATTGTGGATTTATAGTTGCAGTGGTGAAGTATATAAATTATTAAGTTTAGAAGTATTATATAAACTTGTTAAAAAAATAAAAAAAGATACTATAAAATTAAATTCTAAATTAGTTTATGAAAAAAATCAAATTACTTTAGAAGAAAATTTTGTATCTACATTTGATAAGTATATTGGTTATATTAGGGATACTTATACAATAAATCATAATGAGCTTCTAATTATATTAGAACAAACTTTAAAAAATAACTATAATAAAGAACTATTTGTTGTTGCCGATTTTCATGAATGTCCAGAAATATTTTTAAATGGTTTTAAGAAAATGTTTTTAGCAAATTTAGTTTATAATACTCGCTATTATGCTAAACAAGACACAAATAATATTCATCATTCATTACAAAATCAAATTTATTTTTAGAATCAAAAAGTTTAAGCAATTCTAAAGATATTATAGAAATAGAAAAAGTTTATATTAAGGTAATAAGTAATTGCAAAAGTAATTTATATAATATATTTTTGCCCCATAGTGAAATTGATAAAAAACAGTTGTCTTTTTATTTTCATCAAGTAGATTGGAACTATAATGATTATTATAAAAAATATGATGCTATTTTTAAAGGTTAAAATAGTTATTTATAGAAATATATGATAAAATATTATTATGTAGATTTATTGGTGGTGATGTATGTGAAAGAATTGTATCAAAAATATAAGGAAATTATTAATTATTTAATCTTTGGGGGTCTGACTACATTAATTAGTTTAATTGTTTATTATATGTTGAGTTTGACTATATTAAATCCTAATGTTAGTGTGGAGTTACAAATAGCAAATCTTTTTTCGTGGATAGCTGGAGTTTTATTTGCGTATTTTACAAATAGAGCATTTGTATTTAATAGTAAAAATGAAAATAAATTTAAAGAATTTATTACTTTTACTGGTGCAAGAGTATCAACACTTTTACTTGATATGGTAATAATGTTTTTGTTTGTAACTATATTAAAAGGTA
>CALXZT010000109.1 GCA_944393315.1 uncultured Clostridia bacterium | reverse complement strand
TAATATGATATAAAAAGGGTTCATTTAAAATTTAAGTTGAACCCTTTTTTAGGTAAGAGGACACTAAGTAAAATAATAACTTAGTTCATACTCGATTAAGAGGACACTAAGTAAAATAATAACTTAGTTCATACTCGATTAAGAGGACACAAAGCAAAATAATTACTTAGTTCCTATTTGATTGAGATGGCAAATCAAGTGTTATCATCTACTTGATCTATTTTAAACTTTCATACTAAGTGAAACTTTTTGTCTATCAAAATCGATTTTTAAAACTTTAACTTTAACGATATCACCAACAGAAACAACATCAGAAGGATTTCTAACAAAAGAATCACTCAGTTCAGAAATATGAACTAATCCATCATGTTTAACACCAATATCTACAAAAGCGCCAAAGTCTATAACATTTCTAACAGTTCCTGTTAAAACCATACCTTCACGCAAATCTTCAAACTTAAGAACATCACTACGTAAAATTGGTTTAGGCATATCTTCACGAGGATCACGACCAGGTTTAGAAAGTTCTGAAACTATATCAGTCAAAGTCATTTCACCAATTTCAAGCTCTCTAGCTAATTTAGGTAAATCTAAACTTGAAAGTTTTATCTTCAACTCAGAAAGCTTTGTTTTATCTGTTAAATCTTTTTTGTCAAATCCTATAGATTCAAGTAATTTTTCTGTTGCATCATAGCTTTCAGGATGGACAGCTGTAATATCTAATGGGTTATTACCATCAAATACACGTATAAATCCAGCACATTGCTCAAAAGCGACTTTTCCAAGCTTAGAAACTTTTAGCAACTCTTTTCTATTTTTAAATTTACCATTTTCATCTCTATATTTAACAATATTTTTAGCAATAGTATTATTAATTCCTGCTACATAAGAAAGAAGAGATGGTGTGGCAGTATTTACATCAACTCCAACAGAGTTTACACTATCTTCTACAACACCAGTTAAACTTTCGGCTAATTTTTTTTGATTAACATCATGTTGATATTGCCCAACACCTATTGCTTTAGGGTCTATTTTTACAAGTTCAGAAAGTGGGTCTTGTAAACGTCTTGCAATAGAAATTGCACCTCTAATTGAAACATTAATATCTGGATATTCTTCTGTTGCAAGTTTAGATGCTGAATATACAGAAGCTCCTGCTTCACTTACAATTGCATATGAAACTGGTCTTGCTGACTCTTTTATCATATTGGCAATAAACATTTCTGATTCTCTTGAAGCTGTTCCATTTCCAATTGCAATCATATCTATATTATCTTTTTGTATTAATTTAAGCAATTTAGACTTTGCTGTTTCAACATCATTTTGAGGAGCAGTAGGGTATACAGTCTCAGTATCTAAAACTTTTCCGGTATCATCAATTACAGCAATTTTACAACCAGTTCTATATGCAGGGTCAAAGCCCATGACTGTTTTACCTTTAATTGGTGCTCCTAATAATAATTGTTTAGCATTTTGACCAAATACTTTTATCGCTTTTTCTTCAGCCTTCTCGGTTAAATCAGAGCGGATTTCTCTGTCAACAGAAGGTTCGATTAATCTTGTAAAACTATCAGCAATTGTGTCTCTAAGCATCTGGGTAAATTGTGTTTCACCTTTTATAATATCTCTTTCTATGTAAAATAATATTTTATCTATGTTTTTTTCAATTTTTACTTTTAGGAATTCTTCTTTTTCTCCACGGTTTATAGCAAGAATTCTGTGACTTGGTATTTTACTAACAGTTTCTTGATAATCGTAGTACATTTCATAATTTGATTTTTCCTCAGGATTTGCTGCCTTAGTTACAATTACTCCCTCATGATAACAAACCTTTTTAATATATTTTCTAAATTTAGGATTATCGGAAATATCTTCTGCAATAATATCAAGTGCACCAGCAATGGCCTCTTCAGCAGTTAATACTTCTTTTTCCTCAGATATAAATTTTTTGGCAATCTCATTTATATTTTTTGTTTCAGTTTGTTCTATTATTATCTTAGCAAGAGGTTCTAATCCTTTTGCTTTGGCAACTGTTGCCCTGGTTTTTTTCTTTTGTTTATATGGTCTATATAAATCTTCGACTTCTGCTAAAGTTTTGCATATTGCTATTCCTTGTAATAGTTCATCTGTAAGCTTTCCTTGTTCATCAATAGATTTGATTACCTCTGATTTTCTTTCTTCTAAATTCCTTAAATATGTTAAGCGTTCGTTGAAAGTTCTTAAAATTTCATCACTTAAACCACCTGTTACTTCTTTTCTGTAACGTGCAATAAAGGGAATAGTGTTTCCTTCATCAATTAATTTTATTGTGTTTTCAGCTTGAGAATATTTGATATTTAATTCTTCAGCTATTTGATTAATAAGTTTGTCCATAATTACCTCTTTCTTTTTATTATACCAAGAAAATTTCACTTGGCTGAAATTATTATATCAAAAAAAAATAAAAAAACAAGGGTTGTTACGCCCTTGCTTTTGCCCATTTTGCCAGTTCAATAGCTAAACTGACAGGAAGGCCATCTGGACCTGAGCCAGAAACGAATTCTTGCTCTTGCCCATAACACTCGAGTATTTGCGCGAGTGTACTTTGGAACCCGGGGTTTGTGCGAAAACCAAGTTCCAAAAACTGAAGAATCTCTGAGATATTCATTTTTCTTGTCTCCTTTTAGGTAGAATTAAACTAATTATACCACAAAATGCTCAAAAAAGCAAAAAAATTCACGAAACTCCATATAATATTCACATTTATATTACCATATAATTGATTAAAACCGCAAAAACTTGACAAAACTAATATAA
>CALXZT010000108.1 GCA_944393315.1 uncultured Clostridia bacterium | reverse complement strand
TTATCAATGTTTCCGCATTAAACACTCTTGAAATATCTTTTTTAGATGCTCCAATTGCTCTTAAAATACCAATTTCTTTAGTTCTTTCTAAAACAGAAATATAAGTAATTATCCCAATCATAATGCTTGATACTACTAAAGAAATTGAGACAAAACCAATCAACACATAACTGATAATATCGACAATTGTTGTGACTGAACTCATAAGCATACCTACTAAATCACTATAATTTATAACATTATCAGGGTTATCATTATTTTCTTGAATTGTATTATATTCAGCAATAATGTTTTTGATTTCATCTTTAGCTTTAAAATCTTTAGCATAAATATAAATTGCTGATGGTTTATCTAAATCAACTGAACCCATTTTTAATAAATTGTTTTCGTAAGTTGCGTCAGATTGGTTTTGATAGTTTTCCATCACTTCAGCTAATTGCTCCGGTGACAAAGTGGCTAGATATTGTTGTTGTTCTTCTGTTAAATCACTCATATTGAATTCTTTATCACTAAATTCTAACCCAGTAAATATATTTATTTCAGGGTTTTCTTTTTGTTCTTTAACAATTTTAGAATCATTTATTTTATTAATAACATATTCTTCTAAATCTTTTGTATATAAAACTCCACCTACTGAACTATTAGTTACTACGGCATTTTCATTTGGTTTTATAATACCAACAACTTTTATTTCTTCAGCTGTTTCTAATATTTTTTGCATATATTCTTTATCGTTACTTTTATCGACCCAAATACCATTTACTTTCTCATAATAATCAGTATTTAATAATAGTTTAAAAGTTAAATTAAGCAAATCGTCATATTCATAGGTCGTTTGGGTAGTTTCTATTTTCTCACCATTAGCTAGTTGTTTAAAAATTTCTTTTAGTTCACTTTGGTCTTTTAAACCTAAAGCATATAAAGCATAATCACTTATTTGATTATTTTCATCAACCATAATAACTACTTCATTAAATTTTTCCGGCATTCTACCAGTTATTACTTGATACATTTGCTTATTCATTTCTTCATTATCTAATAATTCACTGAAAACATCCGTCATCATAATAGAAGTCGTCGTCGTATCAGGAAAACCAATACTTTCTAAAATAGTATTGGGGTTAACTTGAACAATACCGTTGGTGGTGTCAGTTTTATATAAATTAAGGTTTAAAGCATATTGATAACTAATCGCTGTTGTGTAATCATTAATATGACTGCCATCATTTTCTAAATATTCTTTAAAAGCTTCTAAATTATTATTATTTATTTGATTGCTCATAACTGATAAGGTATCAACAATAATATCATTAGAATATATTTTATCTAATTCGTGATTTTCGGCATCAATTAAGTTTTTATGTTGTTCTTCTAAAAATGAGGTTATATCGATCGAATTAGATTCAATCATCAAAGGATAAGAAGTTAAAGCTTCTTCTTGAACGCGGTCGATATAATTTTGAACACCACTTGATAAAGATAAAATTAAAGCGATACCAATAATTCCAATTGAACCAGCAAAAGCAGTTAAAACTGTTCGTCCTTTTTTAGTCATTAAATTATTTAAACTTAAAGATAAAGCCGTTTTAAAAGACATATTAGTTTTTTTCTTTTTATCATCTTCTTTTTCTTTATCAACTTTAGTGTAAGGGTTACTATCACTTGTAACTTTACCATCTTTTAATTCGATAATTCTAGTTGAGTATAAGTTAGCTATTTCAGCATTATGCGTAACCATAATAACTAATCGGTCTTTAGCTACTTCTTTTAATAAATTCATAATTTGTTCGCTTGTTTTAGAATCTAAAGCACCCGTTGGTTCATCGGCTAACAAAATATCTGGGTTATTTACTAAAGCTCTTGCTATTGCAACTCTTTGCATTTGTCCACCAGATAATTCATTTGGTCTTTTATTTATATGGTCAGTTAAACCGACTTTATTCAAAGCTTCTTTAGCTCTTTTTCGGCTTTCGCCTTTTGACACACCAGACAAAGTTAAAGCTAATTCAACATTAGCTAAAATAGATTGATGAGGAATTAAATTATAACTTTGAAAAACAAAACCGATGCGATGATTACGATATGTATCCCAATTACGGTCGTTATATTTTTTAGTACTTATTCCATTAATAATTAAATCGCCACTTGTATAATTATCTAAACCGCCAATTATATTTAATAGTGTTGTTTTGCCACTTCCTGACGGACCTAAAATAGAAACAAATTCATTTTTTCTAAAATTTATACTAACTTCATCTAAAGCTTGTTGTTTAAAACTATTTGTTTCATATATTTTAGTAATTTTCTTTAATTCTAGCATTTATTTCAGCTCCTTTATTTTTTTACCTAACAGATATTCTAGCATTTTTTTTACTTAAATGCAATCAATAAATGTTAAAAACATAAGTCATTTTTAACTTATGTTTTTATCTTGTTATTTATTGTTTTGTTATGTACTTGCAACTTATTTCTTGTATTTGGTTATGTTCTTTACCATTTGTCATAATATATCATTCGATATACTCTTTAT
>CALXZT010000107.1 GCA_944393315.1 uncultured Clostridia bacterium | reverse complement strand
AAAGACTTTTGTAAACACAACTTAGGATCAAATACAAATCTAGTTTCTTCATCAGTATAGGTTTTTAACGCACTTTCCCAAAGTGTATAAGAATTTCTTTGATAATTTAGTGCCATTGGCAAAGTAAAATATAAATAATTTTCTAAACTGGAGCTTTCAAAATGTGGATTGGCATCTTCTGGCATTACTTCTCCACCAAGTTCTCCATTTTTATACATTACAATGAGTTTATTAACTTTATCTAATATTTTTTCTTTATTCATAACTGCCTCCACTTACAACTTCAAGATAATTTAATAACAAAATTATACTACTTAAGTCAATTTTTTTCCATACTTCCATTGAAATAGATCCAAGTATATCCTCTTTTAAAAGCAGTATCAATGATTCCATTAGATGGAAGTTGTTGCTGAAGTAATTCTTCTATTAGTATATCGTCTGATACTTGGTCTAGATATAGTACATTTGCTTTTATAGTTTTTAAAATCAAATCTCTATTTTGCTTTAAAAATTCTGGTGAACTCTCAGATAAAATATAGCCTTTATTTACTTTTGACTTTATAAATTCAACTACATTATTTACTATTTTTTTATTCCTCTTTTATCGCTTTTGGCAATCAAAGATTTCTCTTTTTTCATTATTTTCTCCTTTGAATTTCACTAATTCTAGTATATGTTATCATTTTTAATATTTTTTTCAATCTTTTCTATTTATTTTTAAAAATTTGCTGTTAGTATTGATAAATTAAAAAAGTTATGTTAAAGTAAAGTCAATAAATCGAATTATATAAAAAGGGCAATTACATTGTGCTTATATTTTTTCGCATACCTGCTCCGTAACCAAAACAAAAAGGTTCAAATGTAAAACGTTTGAATCTTTTTGTTTTTTATAAAAATTTCTTTCACTATGTCATTTTTATTTTAAATATTTAACATCAGTATCATTCAAAATTTGAATTTGAGATATAGCAATCTTATTTAATTTTTCAAGTTTTTCAGATTGTTTTAAACCTTCTTTTATAAAAACAGAATTTAAATTTTCTAAATTTGCTAAACATATCAGTTCATTCATAGTAGCATAATCTCTTATATTTCCATCTAAATCAGGATTATTAGTACACCATTCTTTTGCAGTCATACCGAATAATGCCATATTTAAAACATCAGCTTCTTCAGCATAAACAAAATTTATTTGATTTTTACTTAATTCTTTAGGAATTAAATTGTTTTTTATTGCATCAGTATGTATTCTATAATTTATTTTTGAAAGCTCTCGTTTTGCATTCCATCCTGTTTGTTTTTGTTCTTCTGCTTTTAATCTTTCGAATTTTTTTATCAACAACAATTTGAATTTTGGACTAATCCACATTCCAAATTCAAAAGCGATATCTTTATGAGCATAAGTTCTACCATATCTACCAGCTTTTGAAATTATTCCAATTGCATTTGTTTTTTCAGTCCATTCTTTTACACTAATTTTATAACTATTTAAACCTGCTTGACTTTTAATTGTGGCGAATTCGTCATAATTAAAATTAGGATTGTGAATTTCTTCCCAAATTCCTAAAAATTCAATGGTATTTCTATTTCTTAACCAATCTGAAACAAAAAAATCACCATCTTTAGACCTTAACATATCAGTAATAGATATGTAATCTTCATTTTCAATTTTTATATACGATATCTTTTGATTTAAAACACTTAATTCTGCCATATTTTGACCTCCTTTAAAAATAATATAACGATTGTTTTTTAGTATTATAGCAAACTTTTGTTTTGTAATCAATATTTATTGAATAATTTTTTTAATAAATAAAGAGGGTTAATGGTAAAGAAAGTTTCTAGATAAATTTAAAATTAAATAAAGATTTACAATGTACACTTTTTAGTGTGTTTATTAAAAATGTTATTAAATTTAATAATATAAAAATAAAAAATTAAGAAAAATGGAGATATCGAGAGATAATCGTTCATTTATAGTAAGAGGAGGTAATTAATTATGAGTGATACAATACCACGTAAAATAGTAAGAGAAATTGTCGCAGACATATTAATAGAAAGAAGTAATGCTTTAGATGATGCTGCATACGAATTGGCACAACAAGAACTTGAACAGTATTGCTATACTGGTCAATATGCTGCATCAGTTGGATGGGAAGCAGCTGGAACTAGAGTGTTGGCTGATGAAGTGAGATTAGGTATAATATCAATAAAAGAAGCAATACATGAAATTTTAACACCACAAGAAAGAGAAGAAGCTAAAATGAGATGTAAAAATTGGATAATTCAATCTAAAAATGCATCTGAACAAGAATATTAATTAAAGACTACTTTATTGTTGTGATTTTTTATAATTAATTTTTGCATCTATCTATATATATATGTTCATATGCATATGATTCAAATTCAATATTGTCCTAATTCTCATCTAAGTCCTTATCCATATTATAAGGCACACATATTAGTTCATACGCGATTTTTTCATTAATATTTTCAGAAAGAGAACAAAGTTTGTAACTTGTATATGATTCGCTCCATAAATTACTCCCACGAAATTTTAAAAACTATTAAAAATAAATAGATATAGAATTTCATGGGAGTAATTTTTTATATATTTGTAATATAATATTAATTTACAATTTGGTACTCATTTTTTATTTATAAATATTTATATGGAATTACTTTATTTTTTTCATCTAAATTAATTATTTTTTCATACATACATATTATTGCACCTTCTCCAACTTCTTTTACTGTTTCTAATACTTTAAAATTTTCTATCATATCTTTAGATGGATTTGCGGTTTTCTTAATTTCTATCGGATATAATTTACCATTTTGCTCAATAATTAAATCTATTTCTTTTTTTTCTTTATCTCTATAAAAGTATACTGGTGGTCTTAATTCTCCACTATTATAATAACTTTTAATAATTTCTACTATCACATAATTTTCAAAAAAGTTTCCAGCCATTGTTCCTGCTTCTAATACTTCGCTAGTTTTCCATTTTGTTAAATAGGCTGCTAATCCTGTATCTAAAAAATATACTTTTGGTGT
>CALXZT010000106.1 GCA_944393315.1 uncultured Clostridia bacterium | reverse complement strand
AAAAAAAAAAAAAAAAAAAAAAAAAAAAAAAAAAAAAAAAAAAAAAAAAAAAAAAAAAAAAAAAAAAAAAAAAAAATAAAAAATAAAAAAATAAAAAATAAAAAAATAAAAAATAAAAAAAAATAAAAATAAAAAAATAAAATAAATAAAAAAGTAAAAAAATAAAAAAAACAAAAAATAAAATAATAAAAAGGAGAAAAAATGGAAATAAAAAATGAAATTATAAATGATTTAAATTTAGAAACAGAACAAGGTAAATTTATAGATTCTACAATAGGAAAAGTAATAAATAATGCTATAGATATAGGATTAAGATATATTTTGCCAGATTTAATTGAAGAAGAAGTTATAGAAGTAAAAGATGCCTTAATTAAAAATGGTCTAAACGCAGGAATACATACAGCAGTA
Source organism: uncultured Clostridia bacterium (assembly GCA_944393315.1). GTDB lineage: Bacteria > Bacillota > Clostridia > TANB77 > CAG-508 > CAG-269. The sequence continues at coordinate 8,910 of CALXZT010000106.1, read as the reverse complement.
GATAATATTGTTAACATGGGAAAAAGTGCAGTAGGAATTATAACAGGAAATTTTGAAAATATTTCTCAAGTAAAAAAAGCTGTTGAACAAGGAGGATTAATAGATACTGTATCACAAGTTATAGATTTTGCAACAAACAAAGCTCAAAATGCAGGTTTAATAAATAAAACAGTAGGAACTATTATAAAAAGTGGTAAAAATTCAATATTAAATAATGTAAGTAACAGTATAGAAAAAGAATTGACAAATCAAGAAAAAAATATTGAAAAATTAGATAAATATTCTGAAAACTGGAAGGAATACTATAATATCAGAGATTTTGAAGGAATGGAAAAAGAATATGAAAAAATAAAAGAAAAATTAAAAGAAACAATACCAATCGAGGAAACAATAAAAAATGCAAGGACAATTGAAACATTACATAATTTAATAAAAAATAATGGTCAAAATTTTGATTTATCTTCAGAGGAATTAGAATTAGCTAAAAAATTAAACTAAAAAAAATTAATAGAAAAAATCAAAATTTATATTATAAAATAATAAAAAAACATGTTAAAAAATAAGAAAAAAACAACTCAAAAAGCCTTGCAAATTCTACGGAGGTATAATATAATACATTTGTTATTCATTGACAAAAAATAGAGAAAGAGGTTGAAAAAATGGACGAAGAAAAACAAGACGGAAATATTATACAAAGAGACATAGAAGAAGAAATGAGAACTGCCTATATAGATTATGCAATGAGTGTTATAGTTCAACGTGCTTTACCTGATGTAAGAGATGGTTTAAAACCCGTACATAGAAGAATTCTATATGCAATGCATGAAGATGGAATTACAGCTGATAAGCCATATAGAAAATGTGCCAACACAGTAGGTTCAGTACTTGGAAGATATCACCCACATGGTGATGCTTCAGTTTATGATGCAATGGTAAGAATGGCACAAGACTTTTCAATGAGATATATGCTTATTGATGGACATGGAAATTTTGGATCAATAGATGGTGACGGAGCAGCAGCAATGAGGTACACAGAAGCGAGAATGTCTAAAATTGCACAATATATGTTAACTGATATAGAAAAAAATACTGTTGATTTTATGCCTAACTATGATGATAGATTACAAGAACCAACAGTTTTACCAGCACAAATACCAGCACTTTTAATAAATGGTTCTTCGGGAATTGCTGTAGGAATGGCTACAAATATACCACCACATAATTTAAAAGAAGTAATAGATGGAATTATAAAAGTAATAGACAATCCCGAAACCACAGATGATGAGTTAATGGCAATAATAAAAGGACCAGATTTCCCAACTGAAGGAATTATTATAGGACTAGAAGGAATTAAAGAAGCCTATAGAACAGGAAAGGGAAAAATAACCGTAAGAGCAGAAACGGAAATAGAAGAGATGTCTGGAAATAGACAAAGAATAATAGTATCTTCTCTACCTTATCAAGTTAATAAATCAAGACTTATTGAAAATATTTCTAAATTAGCTAGGGAAAAACGTATTGAAGGAATCTCAGAAATGCGTGATGAGTCAGATAGAAATGATAGAGTAAGAATAGTTATGGAATTAAAAAGAGATGCAAATGCTCAAGTAGTATTAAATCAATTATATAAAAATACTCAGATGCAAGACACTTTTGGAATAATTATGTTGGCACTAGTAAATGGAGAACCAAAGATATTAACATTAAGACAATGCTTAGATTGTTATATAAAACATAGAGAAAATGTTATTATACGTAGAACAAAATTTGAATTAGATAAAGCATTAGCAAGAGCTCATATTTTAGAAGGTTTAAAAATAGCACTAGATAATATTGATGAAGTTATTGAAATTATTCGTAATTCATATGATGATCCAAAAGAAAGACTAATGGAAAGATTTGGATTATCAGATGTACAAGCTCAAGCAATACTTGATATGAGATTAAAAACATTATCAGGATTACAACGTGAAAAAATAGATGAAGAGTACAAACAATTAATGGAATTAATAGCACATTTAAGAGAAATTTTAAGTGATGAGCAATTAGTTTTAAATATAATAAAAGAAGAACTTACAGAAATTAAAGAAAAATTTGGAGATGAAAGAAAAACAAAAATAGTTGCAGCAGAAGGCGAAATAGATGTTGAAGATTTAATAAAAGAAGAACAAACTGTAATTGCCCTAACACATCTTGGATATATTAAAAGAATGCCAATAGATACATATAAAAGTCAAAAACGTGGAGGAAAAGGAATTACAGGAATTGAAACAAGAGAAGAAGATTTTGTAAAACAAATCTTTACAGCATCAACTCATGACACAATTCTATTTTTTACAAATAAAGGCAAGTTATATAAATTAAGAGGATATGAAGTGCCAGAGGCAGGAAGAACAGCAAAAGGTACGGCAATAGTTAATTTATTAAGTTTAGACCCTGGAGAAAAAATATCAGCAGTAATACCAATTCAAAATTTTGCAGAAGGAAAATATTTATTAATGGCAACAAAAAACGGTCTTATAAAGAAAACTGCATTGGGAGAATATAATTCATCACGTAAAACAGGACTTCAAGGAATAACACTTAAAGAAAATGATGAACTAATAGATGTACGTTTAACAGATGGACAAGACAATGTAGTGCTTGTTACAAGAAATGGTATGTGTATAACTTTTGATGAAAAAGATGTGCGTCCAATAGGAAGAGTTGCACAAGGTGTTATAGGAATTAATCTAGATGATGAAGATGAAGTAATTGGAATGGAGTCTATAATTGCAGGAGGACAAGCAACACTTCTTACAATTACGGAAAATGGATTTGGAAAAAGAACAGAATTAAATGAATATAGAGTTCAACAAAGAGGTGGAAAAGGAGTTATTACATACAAAATTACACCAAAAACAGGAAAAATAGTAGGTGTAAGGATTGCAGATGAAACAGAAGACGTAATGCTTATAACAAATAGTGGAACTATTATAAGGTTAAATGTAAAAGATATTAGTGTACTAGGAAGAGCAACTCAAGGAGTTACATTAATGAGAACATCAGAAGATGTAAAAGTAGTAAGTATAGAAACAATATCTATAGAAGAAGATTAATAAAAAAAGTAGCTATCACATATTTTCTCTTATATGATAGCTACTTTTTTATTTAACTGTTCTTTTAAATCGTAAATCTTCACCGAAAAAATAATAAATATCATAATATCCTGCAATTCTTGAACCTATTCTTTCTTCATAATTTTTAAAAATATTATCAATACTTAAATTAGTAGAAATTATAGTTTTAGTAATTTTACAGTTTAGATTAAGTAGTCTGGTATTCAAAATCGTAAATAATTCACTTAATTTCATACTATTTAAAGATTCTGTACCCAAATCATCAATAATTAATAAATCAGCCTCTAAAACATTTTTATAAAATAAATCTTGGTTTGATGTTTTATTTTTAGTCATTTTATTATCAATTACAGTTTCAAGCAATACAGGTGCTGTTTGATATAATACACTTTTTCCTCTTTGTAATAATTCATTTGCTATTGCGTTAGACATAAATGTTTTCCCTAGACCTGTATTTCCCGTAAATAATAAGTTTTTTGTATTTGGATCATCAAAATTTTCTACAAAAGATAAACATTTTTGCTTAATATTTATTATATTTTTTCTAGGAGAAATATTAACTTTATATTTAGCAAGATCTACTTCATCTGAAAATTTATTTTCATTAAAAGTAAGGAAATTTTCTTTTTTCAGGTTAGAAAGGTTAGAGTTGTTATAAGAAATATTTAATATTTTTTGCCTTAAACAATTACACATTATACTTTTATAATTATTATCTAAAAAATATCCTGTATCTTTACATATAGAACATTCATAATTAGGTTTTAAATAATTTTCTGGAATATTATTTTCTTGTAAAATACGTTTTTTCTTATTTTTTAATATTTCAATTTCTGAACTGTAATTATCTGATTTAATATTATTTAAAATATTTTTGGCATTATTTATTGAATAAGAATTTATTTTATCTTCTATTTCTTGTAATTCAGGAATTGATTTATATAAAGTTTCTTTTCTTTTTTCTAAATCTAATTCAGCTCTTATTCTCTTTTGATCATATTCTTTTAATAAAGAATTTAAAATATCATTATCCATTTGTGCCTCCAGAACTATCAGAAATATTTGCATATAAAAAGTTTAGATTTTCATAATTTCTTTGGTCAAAAGAAGCTTTATTTACTTGAGAATGTAATTCTTTTTCTTCGCGTTTTTGCTTTTTTCGCTGTTCTAAAAATGCTTCTACTTCATTAGGAGTTTGTAATTTTCTATCATGCCAATCTGTAATTATATTATTTATATATTCAAAGTTTGGTGCTGATTTTAGAGTTGTCCTTTTAAGTGCAATCTCAATAACATTCATATCATAACCATAATCAAAAACCCATTTTTCAATGTAGGCTTCTTCATATTGAGTGAGTGAAGAGTGACGCCCTAACTTTTTTGCTATTTCTTTTTTTAGTTTTGCCATTTTTTCTTGTTTTTGATAATAAATATCTAATTCGTTCCAAGTTTGAATCTTGCAAGATCCCCAAGCCTCTGCAACTTTTTGAACATAGTTTTTATGAAGAGCAGAACGATTAAAGCAATAATCAAAAAGTGCAATCATAACTTGTTCATCAAAATTATAAGACTTAAACCATAAGTCAATATCATTATACCAAGAAGGTCCCATAATTCCTTGAAAATATTTATTATTTATATATTCAATTACCTTTGATCTAGATTTGTTCTTTGAAGTTTCTTCTATTTTTTCAGGAGAAACTTTTAAGTTAGGAGAATATAATTTATGTAGGGTCAATTCTTGTAAATCTTGAATAATATAACCATTTTCTTTTTTAGTTATAAGATTATTTTTCTCCAAAAAATCTAATCCTTCATTTATAGTTTTTAGAGGAAGTGATAATTTTTTTGATAAGTCATTTAACTTAATGTCTTTATTATACTTTGCTAAAAAAACTATATATAAATATATTTTTAAATAGTCACCAGGTATTTGAGACAAAAAGTCGACAAAAAAAACATCTGGTAATGCTGTTTTAGAAAAAAGTAAAGGCTTTTCAGTGTTTTCTAATTTCATTTTAATTCCCCCAAAATAAAATCTTTGTCAAATTATATCATTTTAAGGGGGGAAAAACAATAGATTATAAACAAAATTTAACTTAAACTTTTTTACTAAACACATAAATTTTAGGTCTTATATAAAAAATTAAAATATATTTAATTACGTCACTAATGTTTTCACCATTAAAACCGACAAAGCAAAAAATAATAATGGGTAAAATGAAAATAATTGAGAAAGAAACAACTAATTTTAAAGAATGAAAAATAAAATTAAAAATAAAGAAAATAAAACCAAATAAAAAAATACAAAAAATTGCAGTAGGATAATCTATTACACCTAAAAATTTTGGCTTAAAATTATAATTTTGTGGAAAAATGAATTTAATTAGAATCACCTCACTTTATTAACAGTATGTGATACATTTGTGGGAATTCCTCCAACAAACTCACGTACAAAAGAATTTACTCTAATCAAAGCATAAATAGCACCAATATATAGAAATTTTATAATTAATCCATCTGCTGAATAGTCCATAGAAAATAGAATTAATAAAACTATTGATACAATTACTTGAATAAATAAAAGTGAAAATAAATTTTTTAACCATGCTCTAAAAAACCAACTAGTAGAATTTAGTGTTAAAGATAAAATAGCAAAAGGAGAGAGTAGGGCAAATACTTTTATCATGATATATCGTAATGAATATGAAAAAACTAAATTAAGTAAAGAAAAAGATAGAGTCGATTTTATTATTCCATCAACAGAAAAAATATTTGTAGTTATAGAATTTATTCCTATTGTAGAATTTATTTTATTAATTAGTGAAGAAAAACAAATTTCTGTATTAAAAATATTTTCTCCTAAATTTCGAATTGATAAAGTTATATTTGAAGAAATATCTAGAATTTGTTCTATAATAAAGTAAGAGCAATTCATAGCTATACCAAAAAATAATAATTTAAAAATAAATTGGTAGGGTGCTTCTATTTCAATAGAGTAAAAATGAGATAATAAATATTTAATTGAAAAATAAATTAAAAAACCAAAGAGCAAAGAATTAGCAATTATCAATATTCCACTAGAGGCAGACATTCCAAGTATTTTTTGAAAATAATCTGTATTTAATATATCTGAACTTATAAAGGTTATATCATCTAAAATAGAATAAAGAGAATTATCAATTGATGAAAAAAGATTTTCTAAAATAGTATTGATTGTATTAATAATAATATTTGAAATATTTTCAGAAGTTAAAGAATTTTCCACTTATGCCTCCTATGCAATTAAAGATTTTATTGCAGATAAAATTAAATCAATTGCTAAAATAAAACCATATGAGAAAAGAGAACCTCTAACTAATTTTTTTGCAGTTCTAATTTTTTCTTCATCTCCAAAACTAAATTTTTTCATAAAAACACCTGTCCCAACGGCAACAGCTGCTGCAGGAGTTGCCAAACCAATTAGCCAATTTTCTATAGTTTCAAATGCATCATCTAATTTAGTAACTAATTTAGGAGTAGCAGCAAAACATGTATTAGTAAAAAAACATATAAATAAAAATATAAAAATAGATAAATAAATAATTTTTTCTTTCACAAATAGCCTCCTTAATTATTTAAGAAATATGGAAATGTTTTAAGTTTAGTAGGTGGTAAAATTTGATTTCCATTTGATAAAAATGCAAGGCAAGAAAATGTTTCTAAATTAATTGTAAAATAATTTGTATCATATATAAAATCATTTTGAGTGTATGTATTGTAACTTTCTGATAAATTGGAATCATGAGAATTTAAAGTATTAGTAATATAACTAAAGTTTGTTGATTTTGCATTTTCTGAAATAGTTTTAGAAATTTTAGTTTTTTCTTTTTTCCCTAACTGTTTTTGAGCTTCTTCAATAGTTAAAATATCATCTGTTCGGAACCAAAGCTTATTTACTAGGTTCTGAATTATTACTTTGCTAGCTGTTTCATCATGTAAAGTATTTTTTAGGGAAGAGTAGCTTTGAGTACTAATTATGTTGATACATTTTGCTTCTCTGCTTAGTGAAAAAAAATTACTATCACTTTTAGTTGCATATTCTGAGTATTCATCACAAATAAAAGCAGTTTTTCGCACATTATTTTTAGATAGATTTATCATAACTTCATTTTGAAAATCAAGCTTTAAATAAGCTGCTATTATTTTAGATAAATTCCTATATTCAGAAATATTCATATTTAATACAACAATTTTTCCAGAATTAATGACCTCAGAAAAACCATTAAAATTTAGTTCATATTTAGAAGGACAAAATGTATTAAAAATATCATAATCATTTATAAATATATTAGTTATTCTAGTAATTTCAGATTTCAAAATGGAAATAGTTCTTTGATCTAATGAAAAAAATTCTTTTTGAAAAAAATCTAAAGAGGTATTTAAATCATAAATTTCTCTAATAGAAAATTTTGACTGCATAAATAAATTTCTAATAATATTTATTTTTTCTTTATAATATTCTTGTGAAGTAATTAATTTATGAATCTCAGAAAAAGTAACATATTCATTATTATATAGTCTACACAATTTAATCGCTTCAGATAAAATTTGTTCAGCCTTATCTAACCAATAAGATTCTTGATTATTTTCAGAAAAAAGCTCTAGTATTGTTCTAAGTCTATTTGCTAGCACCTGAGGCTTTAAGTTTGGTTTGTGCAAAGGATTATATTTAATATCTGAATTTAATTCAATAATAATTAAATCCTGGGACAAATTATATTTTTCAGCATATTTTTTTATTTGTAAATAATAATTTCCTTTAACATCTAATATTAACATTCCTATTTTATCTTTTGAATGAGCAGAGTTATATTTAATTAGTTGTTCTGTAAAGGGATACATGGCAGAACTGGTTTTTCCTGAACCAATGGTTCCAGTTATTAAAAAGTTTTGATAAAGTCCAGCCTCTGGAATATATATTTTTGAATTATTAGAATCTTTTCCAATTAATAAATTTAGAGATTTAAGAGTGATTTTTGAATTTGTATTATTTATTTTTTTAAGAGGTTTATTAAATAATTTTTTAATAAAATTTAAATAAATAAAATTACTAAAAATAAAACTAGAAAATAAATAAGAAATTATGAATGTAATTTTAATAAAATTCCATAGCTCTGGATTTTTATCGCAAATATTAAAATCATGTAAACCATATGTTATTATAATTTGATTTGATTTAAAAATGGGTAGGAAAGTAATTATCCCCAGGATTATAAAAATTATAGAAAATATTAATAAGAAAAAAATATGTCTGAAAAATTTTTTTATTTTGATTGCCTCCTTAATTTTAATTCTAACTTTGAACCTTGAGAATTATGAAAAATTTTTAAGTCAAAAAATGTATAAATTGAATATAAAGTAATTAGAATATTAATTATATAGACTAAAAAAAAGATATGAATTAATTTAGAAATAAAATCACCACCTTGCAATTTTGTGTATAATATAACATTTTTTTAAAAATGTCTATACTTTTTAAATAAAATATGTTAAAATAAGTGAAAACTTTTCGACAAAAAGTGACAATATCGTAATATTTAATTTATTTTATATAAAAACAGGAGGTAAGAAAATGAAATTTAATAAAGATACTCAAATAGGAGAACTTTTAGAATTAGCACCAGAAAAAGCAGATATATTACTTGAATCAGGAATGCATTGTATAGGATGTCCAGCATCTCAAATGGAAACATTAGAAGAAGCTTGCAGTGTTCATGGGATAGATGTAGATGATTTATTAGAAAAATTA
>CALXZT010000105.1 GCA_944393315.1 uncultured Clostridia bacterium | reverse complement strand
TCTAATAAATATATATTTTTTCCATTTTTTTCTGCTACAACTAAGTATTTCCCTGCTGCATCAAATATTGGATTAGTAATTTCTGTAGTAATACTTGCCTCTTCTGTTCCTAAATTATTATATATTTTTAATATTTTATTTTCGAGTATTATAATATATTTATCAAATGCATAAACATTAGAATTATTTTCTCCATTAAATTCTATTGATATGGTATTTCCCTGTTTTATCTCTTTTCTCAAAATATTTTTATCAGACCATTCTCTAAATTCTGGATTATTACAATATACAACAAAAATAGAAACTAATGATATAATTAATAATAATAAAATGATTATAAGTATTATCTTTTTTTTGTTTATTTTTCTCTCTTTTTTTATATAATCCTCCATATTTTTCTCCTCTTGTATATTACCATTACATTTTCTTTTGATATAACATTTATATCAGTTTTTGCTATTTTTTTCAATATATATTAGTAAAAATTAAATCTTATTTTATAAAATATTACATTTTCTAATTTTCAATGAAATTATCTTGATAAAAATATTAGCAAAAATTAAAATTTTAATTAATTAATTTTATGTTTTAAAATTATAAAAATTTGAAAAAATCCCAATATTCCAAAAATAGGATATAGCAAATTAATTAAATTTGAAAATCCGATTTTTGAAAATATCACACTAGTTATGCACAAAACAATCGCAAATTGTGTATAATTTTTTTTATTTTTACATGTATTTTCTAAAACGCTTATCCCTTCGGAAATAGCTGTTGTAAGAATTGAAGTTAATATTATAAATTCATATATTTTTTTAAACTGTGAAAAATATTTTCCTACTACATATACTGCTGGCATTTCTATTTTATTAATATTAATTTTTATATTTATTAATAAAAAATAAATTATAAGTGCTAAAATAAATAAAATAATTCCTGAAAAAAAAGAAATTAAAAATATATTATTTTTTTTTATTTTATTTTTTAATGTAATTAATGCTGGAATTAATAAAATAATATTATAACTTGCATAAGTAATTCCACTTAATATTGTTGGTATAAAATTATTTATTATTTTTTTATGATTTATTTCTATTATATTTAAATTATTAATATTTTTTATTCCTATAATAATTAAAAAAAATATTAATATTGGAATTAAATAATTATTTATTTTTATTAAACCTTCTATATTATTAATAAATATTATTAAACATATTACAGCTAATATACTACTCCCTAATATTGCACTCATATTATATTCTTGATTAAAATATGCTCCCACTCCAGCTATCATTATAAAAAAAGAAATTATTAAAAAAATATTTATTATTATATTTGTAATATTAGAAATATTTAAATATTTATTTTTATTTATTTTTAAATTATTTTTTTCATTAATTATTTTTTTATTATTTTTTATTTTATTTTTTTTATTTATTATTTCCTTATTATTTTTTTCAAAAATAATTTCCAAAAAATTTTTATATGTATTTATATTTTCTTTTTTAATTATTAAAAATACTTTATAAATAATTAATGAAATTAGAAAAATAGAAATTATTATTCCTAGAATTCCAATTATTCCATATTTATAAAAAAAAGAATTTATTTCTTGACCTGAGGCAAAACCTGCCCCAATTATAGAACCTATTATTACCATAGAAATAGTTAATACATTTTTCAAAATAAAAACCCCCATAATAATTTATGAGGGTTTTTATTTATTATTCGGTTATTTTTTTCTTCTTCTAACTTGCCATACAATAATTCCTATTATTATTATTACTAAAGGTATAATAAATATTATTGCCATTACTATATTGTTTTGTAGTTCTGTCGCTGTATATGCCACTGTATCATAATCTTTTCTTATGGTAATTATATCTTCTCTTTCATTTAAATATGCAATAGAGTTTAAAACAACATCATAATTATTATATAATTCTGCCATAATATAAATATATCCATTAATAGTTAATTGCATATCACTTACAAATAGCTCATTTCCAAAAATTATTAATTTTGAAGAATTATTATCGTCTATTTTTTTATTTACAATTCCTCCAACCACAAATTCAGCTTCTTCACTATCTGAGTCTGTTTTTGAAATCTCATTTAATTGCAAATTTGTTCTTATAAATGCTTTATTTGAAGTATATGCTAATTCTTCATATTCAACATTTAATTCTTCCTTTTTTTCTTCATTAAATTTTATACTTGCTGCATCTAATAGACATATATTTAAATTCATATTTAATCCTTCTGTTAAGCTACTACTTTGTATTTTCTCTATAATAAAATCTGGATATCCATTTAACATATTTGAAGAGCTACCTTCATATATTACTCCTTCTTCTATAGTTACACCGTATTGATCTAATACTAGTTGGAAGTTTGTTAAATTCTTTCCTGTTATATTTGGTCCGTTTAAAATTAAAAGTTCTCCACCTTTATTTATATATTCAATAATTTTATCTTTTTCAAATTCTGTTATATCTTCTGATAATGTTGTTATTACTAATGTATCACAATCCTCTGGGATACTTCCTGTAGAAAGTATGTCCACAGTATCTACTTCATTTGCATCATCTTGTATTAGACTCATTATTGTATAAAAATAATATTCTGCTTGGTATTGTACATGATTTGCCATAAAATATACTTTAGGTTTATCAGTTGTAATTACATCTAATATTGCATTTGTAAAGGCCTCTTCTGTAGTGTCTATAGTTTCATAAGTTGAATAATCATATGTGTACAAATCATATTCACTTAATGTTGTTTTTCTTTCTCCAGAAGATATAACTATTAAGGAATCAGTTGCATCTAATGAATATTCCTCCATTAAATCTCTTCTTGAAGCTAAATCATTTATTCTTTCTATTGTTATTTTATTGTTTAATAATACATATCTTTCTGCAACTTTTATTACGGAATTACTATCTTCATAATTTATAAATGTAATTTTTACTTCATTTTCTAAATTTTCTAATTTGGTTTTTGTTTCTTCTGATAATGTAAATATTTTATTTTCTGTAAAATCAAATTCTGGTAAAGTTATTTTTTCAAGTCCTATATTTACTAGTATATATATATCGATTATTATTAATACTAATAAAGTTGTTACTATTCCACTTACTAATAATCTTCCTTTATTTTCTTTATTTTTTTTCACAATTAACTGTTTTTTGCTGTTATCTTTTTTTTCTTCTTTTTGATTTTCAATATTTTTTAAGTCTTCTTTGTTCTTTTTTTTCAAAATTCTCATCTCCTACCTTACTAATTTTCTTCTTTTTAATACTATAATTGTTAAAGTAATAAACAATAAAGCAAATAGTATTAGAGAAATTATACTCTCTAGTGAAATTATTCCGTATGAAAATGGAACGTAAAAATCTATTAATGTAAAACTTGAAAATATTGTATTAATACTTCCAGCAAATAGTGAGATAATTAAAAATGATATTGTTATAATTCCTGCAATAATTTGATTTTCTGTTATACTTGAGGCAAACATTCCAACTGATAATGTTGCTATGCTAATCAGAATAAAGCCCAAAATTGCGACTAAAGTTGATATTATGTTAGTATTTCCAAAGAATTTAGTAATTGCAAAAAACATAAGAGATATTAGGAGAGTTATTAATACTACAATAAGAGCTGCAAATAATTTTCCCATTACTATTTTAAAAATGCTTATAGGTGATGTTAAAAGTAATTGTTCAGTTCCAGTTTTTCGCTCTTCTGCGAACATTCTCATTGTTAATATTGGCGCTATTATTATTAAACCATATAATGCCGTGTAATAGTAAAGTGCTCCTAAATCTACACTTCCTTGTGCAAATACTGTTAAATAAAAAAATACACTAAAACATAATAAAAATATTCCTATTACTACATATCCTATAGGAGATAAAAAATAGCTTTTTAATTCTTTCTTTAATATTGCTTTCATTTATTTTCTCCTTTCTCTATTAATTTCATAAATGCTTCCTCTAATGAAATATCTGCTTTTTTCATTTCAAATATGGTCAAATTTTCTTTTGCAAAACTTGCAAAGAGTGTTTTTCTTATGTCTTTTGTTTCTTCAACTTCAATTGCATATTTTTTTGTACCATCTTCATTTGTTTTTTCTAACTTAATGTCTTTTATTCCCTCTATTTTTTCTTTCATTCCTATAACTTTATTTCCCGTATCCTCTACTGTAACATATACTATATTTTTGTTTGAAACCTTTTTTTCCAAATTTTCTGGTGAATCTATTGCTATAACTTCTCCTTTATTCATAATTATTACTCTGTTACAGATTTGGCTAACTTCTGATAATATATGTGAACTTAATATTACAGTGTGTTCTTTTCCTAATTTTCTTATTAATTCTCTTATTTCTGTTACTTGTTTAGGATCTAGTCCTACAGTCGGCTCATCTAAAATTATTACTTTTGGGTTTGAAACTAATGTTCCAGCTAAACTTACTCTTTGTTTATATCCTCTTGATAAATTTCTTGTAAGTTTATTTTGTACGTCTAATAAACTAGCATCTTCTAACACCTTTTGTACATTTTCCTTAATTTCTTTTTTAGGTACTCCTTTTAGTTCTGCCATATATTTAATAAATTCTTTTACTGTTAATTCATTATAAAGTGGCACCCCCTCAGGCATATATCCTATCAACTTTTTTGCCTTATTGGGCTTTTTTAATACATCTATCCCATCAACCGTAACATTTCCTGTGGTTTGCTCTATGAAACCTGTTATAATGTTCATTGTTGTGGTTTTTCCAGCCCCATTTGGTCCTAAAAGTCCTACAATTTCTCCGTCTTTTACTTCAAAACTAATTCCTTTTAATGCTTCGAATTTTCCGTACTTTTTAGTAACATTCGCTAACTTAATCACTGTAAGTTTCCTCCTTGAATTTATTCTTAAATGATACTACCATTTTATCAATAAATTGTAAATACAGTTCACAAAAAATTCACATTTTTCTTTAGGGGTACACAGCTTTTAGACTTTTTTTGACATAAATCTTCTTTTTAAAACTTTTATCTATTTTATATAAAATTAATATTATAAAAATAAAAATTGGAAAAGAGAACTGTCCCCTTTTCCAATTATTCAATTCCTAAATATTCATTATAAGTTACTTCTCTATCAATAATTTTGTCTGACTTAATATCAATTATTCTATTTGCTACGGTTTGAGTTAGTTGGTGATCATGTGAAGTAAATAAAATGTTTCCTTTGAATTTTTGCATTCCTTCGTTTACAGATGTTATACTTTCCATGTCCAAATGATTTGTTGGTTCATCAAATATTAAAAAATTTGCACCTGAAAGCATCATTTTAGAAAGAACACATCTTACTTTTTCTCCTCCTGAAATTACTTTTACCTTTTTTAAAGATTCATCTCCTGAAAATAGCATTCTACCAAGGAATCCTCTTACATATGTTTCATCTGGATCTTTTGAATATTTTCTAAGCCATTCTGTTAGATTTTCATCTGTTTCAAATAGGTAATTATTATCTTTTGGGAAATATGAGTGTGTAATTGTTGTTCCCCAAATAATTTCTCCTTCATCTGGTTCTAATTTCCCAGCAATAATTTGGAATAAGATAGTTTTTGCATTTTCATTATCTGCTAAAAATGCAATCTTGTCATTTTGTTTTACTGTAAATGAAATATTATTCAATATTTTCTCTCCATTAATTATTTTTGAAATATTTTTAACTTGCAATATTTCTTTTCCTGGCTCTCTATCAGGTTTAAAATCCACATATGGATATTTTCTATTTGATGGCTTGATTTCATCTAACTCGATTTTTTCAAGAGTTTTCTTTCTAGAAGTCGCTTGTTTAGATTTTGAAGCATTAGCACTAAATCTTGCTATAAATTCTTGTAGCTCTTTAATTTTTTCTTCTTTCTTTTTGTTTTGCTCTTTCATCTGTTTTAATGCTAATTGGCTTGACTCATACCAGAAATCATAGTTTCCTGGATATACTTTTATTTTTCCAAAGTCAACATCTGCTATATGTGTGCATACCTTATTTAAAAAATACCTATCATGTGATACTACTATTACTGTATTTTCAAAATTTATTAAAAATTCTTGAAGCCAGTCTATGCTTTTTAAGTCTAAGTCATTTGTAGGCTCATCTAATAATAATACATCTGGATTTCCAAATAAACTTTGAGCTAACAGTACTTTTACCTTTTCTCTTGCTTCCAACTCTTTCATCATCTTATAATGTTTTTCTGGTATAATTCCTAAATCATTTAGCAATATTTCTGCATCAGATTCTGCATTCCAACCATCAAGTTCTGCAAATTTTTCTTCTAATTTTGCGGCCTTCATTCCATCTTCTTCTGAAAAATCTTCTTTTGCATATATTGCTTCTTTTTCCTTCATTATTTTATAAAGTTCTTTATTTCCCATTATTACTGTATCTAAAACAGTGTATTCTTCAAAAGCAAAGTGATCTTGTTTTAGAACTGATATTCTTTCGTTTTTATCTAATGTTACATCTCCTTTGCTTGGTTCTAACTCTCCAGATAATACTTTCAAAAATGTTGATTTCCCTGCTCCATTAGCTCCTATTATTCCATAGCAATTTCCTTTTCCGAATTGTATATTTACATCTTCAAATAATACTCTTTTTCCAAAGCGTATTGTTACTCCATTTGCTGATAACATTTTTTTCCTCCTTGATTTTTTTACACTTGCATTATTATATATCATTTTATACCTTAACACAAGGATTTTATTATATTCTTGCATGAAATAATGTAAAAAATAATAGATAATAGAAAATTTATATATTAAAAATTAAAAAGGCTTTTAAATTTTTGGTTTTTGCGACCAAAAAAACCATGTAAAATCTACATGGTTTATATATTTTATTATAAGTAAGTAAATGAAATTAATATTTATTCAGATACTTTTCTTTTATAATTTCCAGATATTATTTTAGGCAGATATGTAATAATTTTATAAACAGCAATACGTATTTTTTTGCTCCATAGATAAGATCTTCTTAACTTTTTAGCTGTACCTAATGCAACAGGTTCATCTGATAAAACTACTAACTCTGTTGAAACTTTTTCTATAGGAAATATATAGTTTTGTCCATTATTATTATCCCATTTATCTTCACCATTTCTAAAACAGAAATTAAATGATTCCACACCAGCTAAATTAATTTCTGCTTGAAAGCCTAATTCAGTTTTTTTCATTTCGATATCATTTACATTGTCCCAATTTGTTCCAAAACCATAGTGAATTGAAACATTATCTGAACCATCTTGAAAAAAAGTACCAGTATAATATATTTTAACTGTTGTGTTTTCTACTAATTTATCAGTATTAAAAAAAATATTTTTTGTTAACTCCATTTTAATTTCTCCTTATTTTCATTTGTTTTAACTGCCTAAATTATAATATTAATTTCTACAATATTCAAGTACTTTTTTAAAAAAAATTAATTTTTTTGAATTTTTTTGTAGAGAAAATTTCTCTGCAAAAGATTAATATAAAAGTTATTTACGCTCTATTAGTTCAGAAAGATTGCAACCAAAGATGTCACATAGTGTTTCGAGCTCATTTACATTAATGCTAATAACTTTATTAAAGTAATATGCATTAATTCTTTTATAATTCCAATTTGTTAATTTTTGTAATCTATATCTTGTTATATTTTGTTTTTCCATGAGTTCTTTTACATTAAAAACTATCATATCTACACCTCGCATAATATTATATGCTAATAATTTAAATTTATGTAGTATGATGTTTATATGGTAGTATATTATATCTAGTATACTTGTAAATAATAGGCCGTTCAAGAACAAGGTTAATTCCAAAAGTAAATTCTAGTTTAAAATCCAAGACTAAATACCAGATTTAGAAGAAAATGGCAAAATATG
>CALXZT010000104.1 GCA_944393315.1 uncultured Clostridia bacterium | reverse complement strand
AAAAAAAAAATAAAAAAAAAAAAAAAAAAAAATAATATATTTAAAAAAAAAATTAAATATGAAATAATAAAAAAAATAAATGAAATAAAAATAAATGAAAAAATAGAAAATGAAAAAATAAATATTAAAGAAAAAATAAAAAAAGAAAATTTAGAAAAAATAAATAATATAAAAAATAAAATTGAAGAAATAAAAAAATTAGAAAATAAAAAAATAAAAAATAATAATCAAGAAAAAAATAAATTAAATAAAAAAATAATTATTATATTTTTAATTTTAATCTTAATTAATATTTTATGGTATTTTTTAATAAATAAAAATATAGAAAATAAAATAATTAAAAATTCATTTATCCTTACGGTTCCAATATTTTTAATTTTTTTAAATTTTTTTAAAAAATATAAAAATAATAAAATAAATAATAAAAATAATGAAGAAAATAAAATAATAAATAATTTGAATAATGAAATAAAAATACTAGAAAAAAATATAAATGAAATTGAAAATGAAATAGAAAAAAATAAATTAGAAAATAATTCGAAAATTAATTTAGAAAAAAATAAAATAAAAAATAATTATTATAAAAAAATAAATAATTATGAATTAAATAATTTATTAAATAATTATTTAGAAAATGGAGACGAAAAAATAAATAATTATAAATCAGATAATTTATTAAATAATAATTTGAGAAATGAAGAAGAAAAAATAAATAAAAAAATAAATGAGGAAGAATTAAAATTACATAAAATTAATATTGAAGAAAAAGACATCGAAGAAAAATATAATGAATTATTAAATATAGAAGAAAATTTATCAGTAGCAGAAGAAAAATATAATGAATTAAAAAATTTAAATGATAGTATAAATTTAGCAAAAGAGATAATATTAAATTCATATGAAAAAATGCAAAATAATGTTAGCCCAAAGCTTACGGAACAACTTTCAAAAAACATTTCTGAAATTACAAACGGGAAATATAATAAAGTGAAATTTGATGATGAAAAAGGTATGATTGTAGAAATAGAAAATGGTAATTATATATCAGCAGAAAGATTAAGTTCTGGAACAATAGATCAACTATATTTATCTTTACGTTTAGCAGTTTTAGATTCAATTACAGAAGAAAAAATACCAATTATTTTAGATGAAGTATTTTCTCATTTTGATGATACAAGATTAAAAAATATATTAAATTATATTAATAATAAATTTAATGATAGACAATTAATAATATTTACATGCAATGATAGAGAAATAACTATATTAAAAAATTTAGAAATAAATTATAATTTAATAAAATTATAAAAATAATTCCAAGCAAATAAAAGCTTGGAATTATTTTGCCTCTAAAAGGTTGAAAAAGCTTGGAAAATATTGTATAATAACATAGTCATAAAAATAAATAAAATAAAAAACATATATAAAATAAATAAAAAATATTATATTAAAAAGGAGAGAAAATAATGTTTGACAAATTAGAAGCTGTAGAAAAAAGATATGAAGAATTAACAAAAATGATTAGTGACCCAGAAGTAATATCTGACCATTCAGAATGGCAAAAATTAATGAAGGAACATAGCTCAATAGAAGATGTTGTATTAAAATATAGAGAATACAAAGAAGCCAAGAAACGTATGGAAGAAGCAAAAGAAATGATGGAGGACAAAGAGCTAAAGGAGCTTGCGGAGATAGATTATTATGAAAATAAAGATAAACTGCCAAAAATAGAAGAGGAATTAAAAGTTTTATTAATACCAAAAGACCCAAATGATGATAAAAACATAATTTGTGAAATTCGTGGAGGGGCTGGAGGTGAAGAAGCCGCACTATTTGCAGGCACATTATTTAGAATGTATTCAATGTATGCAGAACGTAAACACTGGAAATTAGAAGTACTTAATGAAAATGAGACAGAGCTTGGAGGATTTAAAGAAATTTCTTTTATGATTACGGGAAAAGGAGCTTACAGCAGACTAAAATTTGAAAGTGGAGTACATAGAGTACAAAGAGTCCCAGATACAGAAAGCAGTGGCAGAATTCATACATCGACTGCAACAGTTGCAGTACTACCTGTAGTAGAAGATGTAGAAATAGATATAAATCCGGCTGATATAAAAATGGAAGTATTTAGAGCATCAGGTGCTGGAGGGCAGCACATAAATAAAACATCGTCAGCCGTAAGGCTAATACATGTTCCAACAGGAATGGTAGTAGAATGTCAAACAGAAAGATCTCAATTTCAAAATAGGGAATATGCCATGAAGTTGTTACGTTCAAGACTTTATGAACAAGAAAAACAAAAACAAGACTCACAAATAGCAAATGCAAGGAAAACACAAGTGGGTAGTGGCGATAGGAGTGAAAAAATTCGTACTTATAACTATCCACAAGGTCGTATAACAGACCATAGAATCGGTTTTAGCATATTCCAAATGGAAAATTTCTTAAATGGGGACTTAGATGAGATGATAGATAATTTAATTGCAGCAGATAGAGCAGAAAAACTAAAAGGGGAAGAAGATATAGAAATAACAAGGGAAAAATAATAAATTGTTTTATGTGAGAAAAAAATTTAAAAGTAAATAGTTAAAAAGAAAGTTCTAAAATTTCGGAAAGAATATCGAAATTTTAGAACTTTTAACGTATAATAACTACAATAAAATATCAAAGAACAAATAAATTTTATGTCAAAAATTAAGTGAATAACTAAAACTGCTTATTCATATATTTATAAAAAAGTAAGGAGTTTTTGAGTTGGAAGAATTAATTAGAGTAACATTATTAGGGTTATTTTTTGGAACCTTTGGAACAACATTAGGAGGGATTATAGGGATAGCACTTAAAAGCAGATCTAAAAAGTTTTTAAGTTTTATACTAGCATTAGCATCAGGTTTAATGATGGCAATAATATGTTTTGACCTAATACCAGAAGCATTAGAGATATCTAGAATTCCGAATGTTATTGTAGGTATATTAATTGGAATAATTGTAATGATTTTTTGTAATGTAAGTGTAGAAAAAAAGATTAGAAATCAAAGCAAAAATTCAAATATATCAAATACAATGTTAAAAACCGGAATAATAGTAAGTTTGGGATTAGCAATTCATAATTTCCCAGAAGGGTTAGCAATTGGATCTGGAATGGAAGCATCTTTTAAATTGGGAATAAATCTGGCTATAGCTATATGTTTACATGATATACCAGAAGGTATATTCCAAAGTAGACACCAAGTCAAAAATGCTTGGAAAATGATTTGAATTCAAATTAATTTATAATTTTACAGTACAAAAAAGTAGGAAATTTTGATAGATTTTATTCTAAAAAAATTCCCTACTTAAAAAAATACAAAAACATTGATATTTAGATACTTATAGAGTTTGTATTCTCTATTTTTACGTGTCTAGGTAGAGAGGCACTATTAATAGATAGGGCATTCCTGCCTCGAAGGGAGAATTTAGGATAAAGTTATAGGGATCATAACATGTTATTTTCGAAATTTATTTGACAAATACAAAATAATATGTTATTATTTAATTACAAAATAAATGAACATTGAGTCGCAATTGTTCAAGAGTAGTCGTATGTGTATCCGCGAATGCACATACTTTTTTTTATGCAAAAAATAGAGCAGACCGCGAAATCTACTCTACCGACTATGTATTGCTACTCTTTAGTCTTAACATTTTTAGTATCTTGCATTTGTTGTTGCTGTTTTCGTTCTTGTTGTAATATGATGTGTTTTTCTCTTTCTGCCATTAACTGTTCTACTAAATGCAGAATTAAGTCGCAATGATTCAAGATATAGCCTCCTTTCCGCCCTTTAGAAAGAGCTAGCCTTTCGTTTAGCGTAAGGTTGCAATTATCTTATAATATTTTGACCAAAAAATCAAGCGAACATTCACAATTCATACAAAAAGATGTTCTCTTAAATTATTCTCATTAAATACCCATAAATAAAATAAAAAAATCTGAAATATTCAAAAAATGTAAAGAAAAACAATGCATGAGATGACACGAGAATTCGATACACAAGAAGCAATAGAAAATATAGTTCATATATGCGGGCTAGAATTATATGAAATTCCACATTGTGATACAATAAATGACCTGTTTAAAAATATTGAAGTAAGAGAGATAGAAGAGATAATAAAATATATGATAGTAAAGATGATACAAAGATATAAAATAAGAGGCCAGTATTATCATATAATAGTTGATGGAACAGGACTTGCAATAAGTAGGAAAAAATATAATAAGAATTGTTTAGTAAAAAATAAAACAGATAAAAACGGAATATTCAAGATTAAGAATAATAATATCAGGAGATGTACTGTATGCAAGTAAAGCAGCAATGGAAATATGTAAAGAAAACAACTATTTAATATACAAAAGAATGGAACATTTGATATAGGACATTTATATAGTAAGGATTCAATAGCAATAAAAGTACATTATTTAATGATTCAAATAGCACATATAATAAGGCAATTATTATAAAATGGATTAAAAGAAATAAAGGAATTAGGCTAAAAATTAAAAGAGATGAGTCAACAGATCAAAAAAGAGCTTATCTCAACAATCACAAACTTAACGGTACATAACAAGATACAGTTAAGGTTTGATTGAATTGTATAACAATTTCATAAGAAGGTAAAGAGAAAAGTTCAAATTTTTTGAACTTTTAATAAAAATAAATCGTACCTGTTGGATAACTAGCCTGCCAATTGTCCATTTTAATTTCAATTATTTGATTTTTTCTCTTATATTTCAGTATTTAAAAGTCCATATACCATTGCTATATCAGTCGTAACAATATATTTTGCACAAATTTCTTCAGCTACTACTAGAACAAATGTACACATGGCTCTGGTAGCATTCCACCAATCTGGATTATTTACCCTGTTTCTTATTTCATCTAAAGAAATTGATTTATAATATCTTTCGGTTTCGCTCTTTCTAGTTTCTATATCCATCATAATAGGAGAGGAAACATCGTTATATAATGTATTGCTTTCGTATTTTACTCCTGAAAGTCGAGCAAATTTTTCATGTCCTCCACCAGATAATATTAGTATATCAGCCTTTTCTTTTGGTAATTTTAATTTTTATTTAATGAATTTTTTTACATCTTCTATATCACTTGCCACAAAATTCTCTGCTAAATCAGGAAATTGTTGCATTACGTCAATAACTCCTATTTTGCTATTTACACTTTCTTTTATTTCTTTATCATATATTGCAATTTCAGTAGAGCCACCTCCACCAATAAATACACATACTTTATTATTTACAAATCTTGTAGTCCCATAAACTGTTAGTTCATTCGCTTTATCTTATGAAATAATATTAAAATCATATCCAGTTTCATTTTTAAATCTATTCAAGAAATTTAGTTTTTCTTCTTCATTTAAAGTTCTAAAAATACTTGTACCACATACATATATGTCATTAGAGATATTTTTTAAATCATTTATACTTGCAATTAATTCTTTAATATCATTTTCTCTCAAACATTTATCTTCATTATAATGTTTTTTAATTGTATTGTTTTACCTTCCAATTTTTTTATATTATTACCATCAAATCTATCTACTTTTGTACATGTAGATTATTATTTTCTACCTTTCTCCATCATCTATTGTAAGCATTCGTTCTGCTCTAAATATTTCCCAAGGCTGCGCTCGTCCGTGCAATAAATTTCCTTGTACAGCAAATCTGTTTAATCCGTCTTGTCTTAATGAACTTTGTTTCTTCATAAGTTCGAAAACAACATCATCTAGTATACCCTTAATAATGTCATTATTAATAAGCTTATATTGTTGTGGTACATGTTCTTCTATTTTATCAATATCATAGTGACAAATATCTTTCAAAAATTTCACTCTTTCTTTTCGTTGCCTTGCATAACAATCTGGAGTAACACGAGCTTTCTCTACAATCGGACTTTTTAGTAAATCAATTCTATCCCTCATAAACAGAATTTCATCCCAAGGAATTTGATAACGTTCATGCACTGCTAATCCTTGTGTTAATTCATGTCCATCAAAACCTTTTCCTACTAATTCAATAATTATGTTTTCTCCCATATTAAATAAAATATTAAAACCACCATCATTTTCATATCTATGTACGGCTTGTTCTTTAGTTGCCATAAGTAGAACAACTCCATATGGACTTTGCTCATTCACTTTTTTTATTAAACCAGGTATACTGTTTGAAAATCCACTTGTACCTTGTACTACATTCTTTCGAGGAACACCAATAGGCATATCTACCCTATGAGCAACAAAATCTCCATATTTTTTTCTAACAGCATCCCATTCTTCTACTGTACCTACAATATCAACACTTTCAAAAGGATTAATTTTTGGTAAATACTTTTGTACTAATACAATTCCTTTTGCTTTACCATATTTCATTAAATCTCTCATTTTCGGCTCCTTTCTTCATAAATTTTAAAACTAGTCAAAAGGACTATATTTAGTTGATAGCATAAATTTTTAGTAGGATTTCTCTTCATTAAAATCTTGAACTGACTTTGTTTCTTGATTTTTGAGATTCCTATTTAATTTCATATTTTTATCTTTATTTTTAGGTTCACTTAATAAACCTAATTTTAGGCTGTTTTTAAAATATCACATTTTGCTTTATATATCAATACTTATACAGAAAAAAAGAGTAAATTTTAGTATAACTATTTATATTAATGCAGATTGGTAATATTTAACAATTATCTGCTTTTGCCAGACAGTTATTCACAGGTACAATTTATTTTTATTAAAAGTTCAAAAAATTTGAACTTTTCTCTTTACCTTCTTATGAAATTGTTATACAATTCAATCAAACCTTAACTGTATCTTGTTATGTACCGTTAAGTTTGTGATTGTTGAGATAAGCTCTTTTTTGATCTGTTGACTCATCTCTTTTAATTTTTAGCCTAATTCCTTTATTTCTTTTAATCCATTTTATAATAATTGCCTTATTATATGTGCTATTTGAATCATTAAATAATGTACTTTTATTGCTATTGAATCCTTACTATCGGAATTAAAATGCAAATATTATTATAGATATATGGATGATATGGTTATATTATGCAAGAATAAAGAAAAATCAAAAAACATATTAAGCAATATAACTATATTTTTAGAGAAAAATTTAAAATTAACATTGAATTCGAAAACAAGAATATTTAAAGATATACAAAGGGTTAATTTCTGTGGCTATAAAATTAATGGAAGAAGAACGATTACAATTCTAATAACAGAATCAACAACACTGTGCCGTTGGTTATGCTCTAATATTTTTGTGAGATTATATATTTTACGGAATATATACAGTGCTAATATTAGATATTAAAGGGAACTTATTCCTTCTTAAAAGAAATTTTAAGTCAATATGAATTAGGAACATTTATATTAGTAGGCAAATTTGCTGAATATATAAATGTTTCGTTTTATTTTATATGGAAGTCACAAAATATAATTAATTCTATTATATAAAATTTAATTGAAAATTTTTTGCTGTTGGGTCGGTTTTAGAATGAAAAGATGGATATAAATATAATAAGAGTACATTAATTTAAAAATTTTATAAACTTATGGGAGAAAAATTTTAAGTTAATTAATGTATATATAATAGAGGGATTAATGGTTGCCTCTACAAAGTTTATACGTTTAAAACCAGAATAATAAGCATTTCTAGGCATATAAATTTAAATGAATAATTTAAAAGCAGCAGGAGGCTATATGAACGAATCATTTAAAATTAATGTGTATTTTGATGAAAAGGGTGAAGAATTAGAAAGCTTAATAGAACGTTTACTAATTGATATATTAGAGAGAAAATAACAAAAAATTTTTATAATTTCAACATTTAAATTCTATAAAAAATCAGTTATAATTTAAGCTGAATTCAAATTGTTTTTTATCAAGCATGGGAAGGAGGAGTAATGCTTGAGCCAATAGAAAAAACAACATACAAGGTAGCAATTTATATAAGATTATCAAAAGAAGATATAGATAGAGGCTATGATGAAAGTGAAAGTATAAAAAATCAAAGAACATTATTAACAGAATATGTACAAAAATTAGGTTGGGAGTACGAAATCATAGATATTTATATTGACCAAGGCTACACAGGAACAAACTTCAACAGACCTGCTTTTCAGCAAATGATTAGAGATATTAATTCAGGGAAAGTTAATATGGTTGTAACAAAGGACTTATCTCGTTTAGGTCGTGATTACATAGAAACAGGAGAATACATAGAAAAATGGTTTCCAGAGAATAATGTTAGATACGTTTCAGTAACAGACGGTATAGATACTTTTGAAACAACAAATGGTAACAATGATATTGCACCTTTTAAATCAATATTAAATGATATGTATTCTAAAGACTTATCTAAAAAAATTAGGACGGCCCTACATACTATGCAAAAGCAAGGAAAATGGGTAGGAGGAAAAACTGCAATAGGATATATGAAAGACTCAAATGATAAAAATAAACTAATAATTTGTGAGCCAGAAGCTGAAATAGTAAAAACTATTTTCAATATGGCTGCTTTGCGGAAATCAAATTGGAGTTATAAGAGATTATTTGAATAGCAATAATATTCCCACAGCTAATCAATCAAGATATAATAAAGATTCATTTTGGGAAAACAAAACAATAAAAAATATATTAAAAAATAAAGTGTATATAGGAACAACTCAGCAAAATAAAAGAAGCAGAATAAGTTACAAAAATAGAAAAATTAGACAAAATTCAGAAGAAAAATGGATTACTGTAGAAAATACACATCCACCAATAATAGATAAAAAAGTATTTGATATGGTACAAAAAATGGTAATAGTACAAATATATAATAGAAATGAAAAGAAAAATACATTTTTACTAGATGGATTACTTTTTTGTTACGAATGTCATCATAAAATAGGTGTAAGAGGAAAAAAGAATGGACATTATTATATGGTTTGCAACAATTATCGTAGGAACTCAAAATTAGGCTTATGTACATCTCATGGATTTAGTTATGATAATTTAGAAGAAACAGTGCTAAATTATATAAAAAAATTATTCTCTGATATAGACAGCAAAAAAGTAGCATTAAATATAAAAAAAAGTGGGGCTAAATATGATTACAAAAAAATACTAAAAAAGCTAGAAAGAGAAATAAAACTTATAAATGATAATATTGATCAAATGTATGTTGATAAATTAAATGGAAAAATAACTGAAGCAATGTATGAGAGGCTATATAAAAAATTGATAGATGAAGCAAAACAAAAAGAAAGAGAATACATAGAAATACAAGAAATGCAAAACAATTCTAAGCAAGATGATACACAAAGCATAAAAAAGATAGTTCGTGAATTCTTAGAATTAAAAGAATTAACACCAGAAGTAATGAAAGTAATTATAAACAGGATAGAAATACATCAAGATAAACAAGTAGATTTATATTTTAATTTTAAACAACTAGACAATATTAAACAAAACTGTCTACTTTAGAATATACCAGAAGGTATATCAATGGCAGTACCAATGAAGGCTGGTGGAATGAGCAAAATAAGAATAATAACATATGTAATTTTATCAGGAGTAACAACAGGTATTGGAGCGTTTTTCGGAGCGATTATTGGAAAAATATCACAAGCAATAATTGCTATATGTTTAAGCTTTGCTGCTGGTGCAATGCTCTATATAGTCTCAGGAGAGTTAACGCCAGAGGCAAACAATATGTATAAAGGAAAAATGACATCAATAGGGAACATGTTAGGATTTATATTAGGGATTTTTGCAACAATAGTATAATATTGATTTGTGTTTTTAAGAAAAAGAAGAATAATTAAAGTAT
>CALXZT010000103.1 GCA_944393315.1 uncultured Clostridia bacterium | reverse complement strand
GATTGAAAATAAATTCTCCATTTTTTATTTTTATTTTTCTTATGTAACATTGTCCTGTTTCATCTAATACTATATCATTTTCTATGTCATTTGCATTTGTTAGTTTACTACCATTTTTGTAAATATCAATTTCTAATGGTAGATTTGTTGTAAATCGCAACTCCATATTATATTCTATCGAAGTTTCTGATATTTTTGTTCCGTCTGTATTTGATATAGTAAATCCATATTCAAAAGCTTCTTCTCTTGGGTATAAGTCTGATAAAACTATATTTCCCTCTTGAAACCCTTCTTCTACAACAAAGAATGCCACCTCTGCACTTACTTCAGTGTTTCCAGTTGATCTGTATCTTGCCATTGTTATTGTGATTCCAATAATTAAAAGTAGTACTATAGCAACTATTAAAATTATTAAATTACGATTTGAAATTTTTTTTGTTTTATTCATTATTGCCTCCATTTCTGTAGTTTTCTAATGTTAATAGTTTATTTTTTTTCTTTTATTGAAATTGTTATTCCAAATAAAACTAAAGTTATTATTACTAGGATGTATACCTCTGGTGTTGTAAATACTTGTTTCCAAATTTCTATATTTTTAAATATATATACTACTTTTCCTATTACTTGGTTTCTTGTTATTGGTTCATCCTCTATATTGTTGGCATCACCTTTTGTTATAATCTTTTCACCTTGATTTTCTATTATTCTGTGGGTTATAAGAGTTTGATCTTTTTCATAAGTTATAATATCATCTTTTGATACATCTTTTGTTAATTTTACAATTATTATGTCTCCTGTTTCTATTGTTCCAGACATGCTTCCTGTTTTAACTTGAAAAAATGAATATCCAAAAATGTTCATATATGATTTGTTCAAAATACTAACTTGTATAATGTTATAAATTAAAACAATTGCAATAATAATCAATATGACATATATAAGATTTAATATTACTTTTACAACTGAATTTAAAATATTTACTATTTTGCCTTTTTGATTACTACTTTTTATATTTTTAATTTTATCGTTTGATTTTTCTAAATTTTTATTTTCTTCCATAGTTTTTCCTTACTTTTAATTTATGGCGTTTGTGTAGGTACATATTCTGTTATTGGTTCTCCTAGGTATTGTGAAACTGTTACATTTGCTGAAAGAGAAACACTTGCTCTTTCTCCTGTTCCTATTATGGTGTCTTCATCATTTTTTGTTTCATCATTATTCCAAGTCACATAACATCTTATCTCTGCTGTTTCTCCTACTTGAATTTCTGCTAAACTTATTGTTCCAGAATATGTGTTTTCATCTGTTTTTACTAAAGTATTATCTCCAGACGCCATTTCTAACCTTGCTTCTATAGCAAGGTTAGAAATACCTGTTAAATCTAGCTCAATATCATATCTTACAGCAACATCTGTGCCTGTTGGATCTATTATTATATCCACATATCCTGTACTTGATGGGGATATTTTGTCAGACGCAGCATTTGGATTTGAGAAATTGTTTAAGTTATTTACTTGAAATTCCACACTTTCTCCAGTTTCTGAGTATATGTCCATTTCATTAACTTTTATTACCCATTTTCCTATCTCTTGAGATAAATTTGCTGTATGTGCTATTGCATAATATTTTGCATATGTATCGCCTATTTTTAATATCGTAAATATTAACATTATTAAAGTTAGTATTTTAAATACTTTTTTCATTACTTTTCTACCTTTGTTTTTTATTTACTTTTTTGTTTAGTCTACTTTATTATTTACTTGTCTTGCTCTTTGTTGTAGTTTTTTTGGCTGTACCTGCCTTTGTGGTAGTAGTCTTCTTTGCAGTGCTTGTCTTAGTTGATGTAGTCTTTTTTACAGTGCTTTTCTTAGGAGCTGTAGTCTTTTTCGCAGTGCTTGTTTTTGGGGCTGTAGTTTTCTTTGTAGTAGTTTTCTTTTGAGTTGTTACCCTTTTCTTTGGCTTTTCTTCTTCCTCTTCATCATCATCTTCTTCATCTTCATCGTACTGATCATCTTCTTCATCTTCTTCGTCTTCTTCTCTTTCGCCATATTTAATTTCGATTATTAATTCGTAAATTTCATATAAGAAAGCTATAAATGATACTACAACAATTAAAAATAAGTATCCATATCTTGATTCTAATACAGATAATATTGTTCCTAAGTGTGGTATTACTTTGATATCTTCTGTTGATCCAATTACATCCTCATGGTCTATTATTGTGTTTCCCTCTAATACGTATTGAACATTACTTTCTCCTCTTGATTCATCCTTCATTAGTACTTCTGCATATTTAACTTCGAATTGTGTTGAGCTAATATTTCTGTATAAGAATATGTTATCTCCTATATTTATGTCTTTAGCTTTTGTTTCTTTTACTAGAACTAAAGATCCTTCTGGATAATTAGGTTCTAATTCATCATCTGTTACTAATATAAAAGTGTAACCTCCAATAACACTATTATGGTGATCATTGTAAGATAGTAATAATACTGTTACAACTATTGCTATCACTGCATATGCAAAGATTAACACATTTGCAAAAAATTTTCCAATTTTCTTCATTTTTTTCTCCTTTTCGTTTTTTTATTTTATTATATATAAAAATAATTTTTTTTTCAATAGTATTTATAAGAAGTTTTACCATTTTTTATGAAGTTTAAATTCTTGTATTATAAAAAACAAAAAAACAGCTCTAATTTTTACTTTTTTGAAAGTTTGAAATTTAGAACTGTTTTTTATGCTCTTTTAGATTTTTTACTCTTATATCTTATTTTTATGTTTAATAATATTCCATTTTTATATTATTCTGTTGGTACTTCTTCTTGTTGTGGTTTTACTAATTTTATTTTTCTAATTCCTTGAATGTTTCCACCTAGTGTTATGTTTATTGGCTGATTTCCTTTTGCATCTAGTGTTGTTATAGTAGTTGTTAGACCTGAAATTAGTGTATCATTTTCATCTAAAAGATGTATGTTTATTTCTTGATTTTCAACCTTTTCATCTGTTAAATTTTCAATTACGAAATCTAATACAGTTTCATTTCGTTCTTCAACATATCTAACCTCTATATCTTTTATTGTTAATGGTTCAAACTCACTTTCTGTATTAGAAATTGTTCCTGTACTTGAAGATGATGGATTTTCTTGGTTTTTGTTTAAAAAAATAACTCCTAGTATAATTGCTGCAATAACTACTAATACCAAAATTATAATTATTACTAGCTTAGTCTTATTTAACTTTTCCATTCCTAATTCCTCCTAATTTGATTCTGTTATGCTTATTACCATACTTCCATAATTTCCACCTGGATAAGTATAATCAGCATTTATGTCTTTTTTATAAAATCTAATGTTTTTAACATCTGCTGGTTCCATATCAAATGTTACACTATTTACATATTTTACACCATCTATGGTGGTAGTTGTTTGACTAATTCTATTTTCATAATATTCATTTGTTACATCTATTACTACTAGATTTGGGTCATATGATAATGTAATTTGATTTGTTTCACCTTTTGTGTTTACTAATTTTAGTGTTGCATAAATACTAGTTTCTTCATCTTCTATACTATAAGTTACACCTTGTCCAGTTACTTTTATATTAAAAGTTGCTGAAATTTGTTTTTCGTATGGTTCTGTAGTACTTGCAGTAATCTCTACTTTTACAGTGTCTCCTACCTGTAAATTTTCTGTTGGTCTTAAATATATTTTTATATCTTTTACATTTGTGTTATTTGGTATATAACCAGAAGCTGTGGCTTGTCCAGCAGTTGTTTCTATATGTGCTGTGGCTTTTGTAGTATCTTCTACTTGACATGTTAAATTATATACTAATCCTTCTCCTTCATATGTAAATAAAGATAATTCATTTTCATAACTGTAGAGTTGTAAATTAATCTCGTAGTCGTCTACTCCACTCCAGTTTGCATATTTATAAGATTTTCCCATAGTTGTTAATAAATTACTTGAAAAACTAAAGTTTCTTGATTTTAAGTATAAGTCTCTAGCATTATTATATATGTATCTAGCAAAAGTAGGCATTGTAATTAAGGAGATTAATAATATTATGCATATAATTAATTTCTTTTTATTTATTTTTATTTTCACATTTTCCTCCCACCTTTAACTATTTTACACGAAATCTATATATAATGCAACTACTATGAAAACATTTTTTCATAGTAGTTACATATATTTGTAAAAGTTATTTATTCTATAGTAACAAGATCTGTTACAACAAAATGTCTATCAACAGTTCCTAAACAATTGTCTCCACTATATATACTAAATTGTAATTTATAACCACCTGTTAGCAGATTGTTGTTTAAGTTTAACATATAGTTTATAAGTGTTTGTTCTGTTACTGCATTTGTTACTATATATTCATGGCTATTACTTGAGTTTAGAGATATGTCTTCTGGTTTTTCTAATGTGTCAGATACATAATTTGCTAAATCAACTAGTGTGTAAGATACTCCTGCATAACTTAAGTCTTCATTATAAGTAATATCTCTCTTATATAGGCTTACTCTTATATTTGTATTAGCTACTATATCTGATGCTGTCACACCAATATTCATTTGTGTATCTCCTTCGAAAGTTTTTCCAGTTTCTGCATCTACTAATCTGTCTTCATCTGTAATCTCAACTTTTAGTCCATGGTCTAAATCTATTATATTGATTGTTGTATTGTCTTGATTGTCCCCTGATATTCCGAAGTAAGTGCCATTATCTGATGCAAAGTTTTCAATTCTTACTTGATATGCTCCACTTTCTAATAAGCCACCTTCGATATACATTTTAACTGTTTTCTCAACTGTTACTATGTTGTCTGCTAGATACCATCTTGCAGTTCCTGTTAAATCTGGATAGTATTCTTGTCCATCTACTACATAGTATATACCTCTTACTTTTTCATAAGGAAGTTTATTTCCTTCTTGATCATAAAGTGAAATTGCCATTCCTAGCTTTTTCTCATCAAAGTATGTATCTTCTATTGGGTATACTATTGTTTCTTCTATGTCGTCTACTACTGTTGAAACAGAAACTGATTGTGTTGTCATAATAGATTTTATTGTAAATGTTAAGTTTCCACTTTCTATTATATCGTAAACATTTGCTGTGTCTTTTGTTACTTGTAATGACAAGTCTGATCTTTTATCTGCATAAATATTAAATTGTGTTGGTAAAATTTCGTAGTTTTTCATTATATTGTTACTATCTCTTAACTCAAATCTAATATTTTGTTCTAATAAGTCTTGAGTTATTGTGGCATTTTTGAAGTCTATTAATATTTTGTATTCCTCAAATCCACTTGCACTATATGCTAGGTTGTTATTTTGGAAATGTGCTGCCTCATCTTCTGCTGCTGTTGCACCCTCTTCTTGAGTTATACTACTCATCAGTATGAAATCTGAGAAGTTATATATATATCTTCCTGTTTCTTGTTCTGCTTCTACTAAATTTGTTACTTCATAGTAGTAAACTTTTGGATAATTTTCGTCTTCTCCATAGTCAACCATTGTTATTTGAGTTCCTATTGGTAATTGACATGTTGATGATAATACCCTGTATTCTGTGTCATCATATGTTCCTAATGGATACATATTAAAGTATGTAGTCATTGAGCTTCTGTCTGTTATAAATATTTCATTTTCAGAGAATAATCCAAAGTTTTTACCATCTGTGATACGTGAATCAGTTTGGAATTCTCCCTCAATTATTTCTCCTATAGTTTGAATATTTATTGAAACTGCTACTTTAAATAATGTTCCTTCACTTGCATCTCCATTTGTTGTCTTTCTTACTACAAATACTAAGTTAGCAAAACCACAATCTTTAGTCTCAGTAATATTTATTGAGTTATATAGATAGAAATCAATGTATGGTGCATTTCCACTATAGTCACTAATATATGTAGTTGTTCCTTGTATTGGGTTTCCTGAAGTGTAGAATTGTGTTTCACCTTCGTTTTGCCATCCAGAACCATTTTTCATAGTTAGTGCAAATGTTGTATTTGCAATTTCTGGAGTTGCTGCAACTCTTGGTATTTGTGTTCTACTTACTAACTCAATATCTGGCTCAAAGCTGTTTACTGAGAATAGTTTTACTTCATATTCTGCACCTACTTGATTTAGTGATTCTAATGGTATAGATTGATATACTCTTTCTTTATTTCTTTGTGCTATCATTGTAACTTCTTGAGTATATACTTTTTCGCCTAATACCCAATCTTGGTAAACGGGTTCTGCAGTTATTACATTAATGTATCTAGTAATTATTGGTGAATTTTCTACATCTTCATCTTCTAATGCATTTGTGTAGAATCCATCAACTGTAATTGCTTGTGTAGGGTCGTATTTTCCTTCAATATATGAACTTATGATAAATGTTTTACTTGAAGTTGGATTTGTAGGGTCATATACATCATATTTTAAGTTTCCATTTGAACGGTCACGTGTGTACATTCCAAAAAATGTCATTCCGTTTACTTTACCATATTCAGATATTGGAACAGTTTTAGAATATTCTTCTTTAGCTATAAATAAGTTAACTCCTTCATATACATATATTCTATTGTCTACATTTCTTCCTGTTACTGCTCCTTCTGAAATTGTGACAGATGCTTTACTTCCATCAGATGTTAAAGAGTGTAATTCTCCAACTACATTAAATCCTCTTCTTAGGTATAAGTATGTTCCGTTTTGAACATTTAATCTGTCAATTCTATTTAATGTATATGATGCTTCTACATTTAGGTTACTACTGTCTGATTTTCCTATTATCTCTAGTTGTGAATTATCTATTGTCAAAGTTCCAGTTCTTTGTATTGAATTTATTAAATATGGGTTTCCACTTGTTCCTAAATTTTTAATTGTTATAGTTGAAGCTCCTTCATAAGTTATTCTCTCTCCTGTACCAAATATGTCTCCTCCAAAGTTTATTGTTGCTCCATTTCCATCTATATTAATATGTGTTCCATTTTTTACTGATACTTCAGTAAAGTCTGGTATCTCTTCCTCTTCTGTTCCATCTTCTGGTTCTTCCTCGTCATCTACTACTGTTTTGTCTTGATGTCCTCCTCCATAGATGTTTCCAAGTATTGTTATTTCTCCTGAATTTAAAGTATTATCTCCTACTGCATCTTTGCCTATGTTTATGTTTGTTTCTCCATATATTGGGTCTGTATCAGAACCTCCATATATGTTTCCTTCAATTGTTCCTCCAACAATATTTATTGTTGTACTTCCTGAATTATCAGTAGTATTTCCAACTGTTGCTTTATGTGCTCCTCCATAAACATTTTCTGTGATTACAGCTCCTGATTCTATAATTACTGTTGTATTTAGTGTTGTTCCACCTTGTGTTCCGCCACCATATACATTTGCAAGAGTTCCTGACTTAATATCTACAATTGCATTATCTACTGTTCCTATTGTATTTGCACCACCATAGATATTATTTGATTCAATTATTGGATCTCCGTTTAATACTATATTTGCTGTTCCAACTTGAGAATTATTTAATCCTCCTCCAAATACATTTCTTACACTTCCAGATTGTAATGTAATATTTACATTATTTACTTTATCAGTAGCATCTCCGCCACCATAAATATCACCTGTTATTGTTGCTCCTTCTAGTATAATGTTTGAGTTATCAGCAGTTCCTTGAATTTTTCCACCATGGATATTTCCGTTTACTGTTCCTGAAACTAAATCTACTGTTCCATTTCCAGCATAGATATTTCCTTCTACTGTTCCTCCTAATATTTTTATTGTTCCTGTTCCTTCTCCTGCAATGGTTGCTTTAGCAGTTGATGTTTTAGTTATTGTTCCTCCTGCTATTTCGATGTTTCCTGAGTTTTGTGCAACTAATGGTAAATATCCTTCACTTGTAATTACTCCTGAAGTTATTTTTAAGGTTCCTTGTGATAAGATTGTTGATTGTGTGCTATTTGAGCTTGTTATTGTTCCAGTTCCTATTATTTCTAAGCTTGCAGCTTCTGAAACTACTATTGGCTCATTTCTTGTTAGTGTTTTTTCATTTGTATCAAGTTTTATAGTTTTATTATCTCCCACAGTTCCGTCTGATACATCTGTAACATCTTTTAATACTTTGATTGTATCTCCAGATGGTTTTGCATCTGCTACAGCATCTGCAAATGTTTCATACCATGAGGTATCATTTATTGAGTAGAAGATTTCTTTTGTTGTTAGTGAAGATACTTCTGATATGTTTCCTACATTATCTATTACCCAGAAGTAATATGATGTAAGTTCTAGTGCTTCTTCATATGTTACTGTATATGTTCCTGATTGCTCATCATATGTTACTGTTGTATCTGTGATTGGAACCCATGTACTATCTTCTGTTGGTGCAGTTGCATTTGTACTTATATAGTATCCATATACTCCTGATTGAATTTCTACATCTTGATTATCAGCTATACCTGACATTGTTAATGTATAAGTACTTGCTGATGATGGTTTTGATGTCATATTTTCAATTATTGGTTTAGTATTATCTAACCAGAATGGATTTGTTGTTACCATTGTAGTATTTCCAACATTATCTTTTGCTAAAATCCATAAGTACCAGTCGTTTCCTGTTCCTAAGGCTCTTGCTATAGTTTGAGGATTTGTAAAGCTTGTTGTAAATGATTCTTCTGTTGGGATACTATCACCTTTTATCCATTGATATTTTAATGATGTTGTATCTACTCCTGCTAAACCAGTTGCTGGTGTTTGTGAATTATCATCTCTTACTGTTATTTCTGTTGCATGTGATTTTGCCCACTCAGATTCTCCTTCTGGATTGAATGTAACTTCTGGATTTGTATTATCAAATACATATTTTCCCATTAAGTGATATTGTATGTTTCCTTCTGTTATTATTGTTCCATTTTCTTTGCTTACATTTGGCTCACTTAAATCTGCTACAGTTGCTGTTTTATCAGCTATTGTCTTAACAAATAAGTATCTAACTCCTGTGATTGGTTTCGCATCTTCTGTTCCATCATCTAGTCCTATTGTAAATGTGGCTGTTCTTGTTGCTAAACTATTATCAGCACTTAATGTATAGTCAAACCATTTTCCTCCTGTTATTTCAGTATTACTTGTTGATAAGTAATATTGATAACTATTGTTGTCATCATCTAGTTTTGAATGTTCTTCAAATGTAGTTAGTGTTATATCTGCTGATTTTGTTACTACTGTTCCTGCTGGTTCTCCATCTTTCTCCTCAGTTAATGTGATATTTTGTCCTGCTGGATATACTGTATTTATTGTAATTGTTGGAGAAGTATTATCTAGCCAGAAGTTTCCTGATACTCCTGTTGTTACATGTTGCAATATGTCTTTTGCAATTATCCATAGTTTCCAATTATCTCCATTTTCTCCTACTGGGCTAAGAACTACTTGTGATACTTCTTGTGCTGATGCTTGCATTCTAAATTCACCTTTGTTGTTTGCTGGTGCTGAATTATATGCTGTTAAAAATGCTTCTTCAGTTGTTAGTTCTGTGTCATCTTGTGTCCATAAGTATTTTAATGTTGATGGATCAACTCCTGCATTTCCTCTATCTGTTATTGTAACTGTTGGATTGTGGTTTTGTTGCCAAGTTTCATTTTGGTTTGGCTCAATTTTTATTGTTGTTTTATCATTGTCAAATACATATTTTCCAAAATAATGATACTCTACATTATTTCCACCATCTTGTACAGTTTCTAAGTTGTTATTTCCTTGGCTATCTTTCTCACTTATGTTTCCTACTTTATCTGATATTCTTCTTACAAATAAGTATCTACCTTTTCCAATATCATCTGTAATTGGATTTCCATTTCCATCATCTAAACCTATTCTAAATGTTGCTGTTCTTGTGTCTTGCTGCTCTCCAGTGGTTTCATCTGGTAATGGTTGTAATTCAAAATCAAACCATTTTCCTCCTGTGATTTCTGTTTCACTTGTTGATAAATAGTATTGATAAATGTTATTTTCATCATCTAGTTTTGCAGGTGAATCAAATGTTGTTAAAGTTATGTCTGCATATTCACATACTGTTATATCTTCTCCATTAATATTTACTATACCTGCTTCTGGTGAGTATTGAGTTTCAATACTTACTGTTGGTGCAGTGTTATCAAATATATATGGTCCAAATTTATGATATTTTTGTCCATCTATCTCTTGTATTGCTGCTGTTTCTAAATCACTTTCATTTCCTGCATTGTCATTTAGTACTTTTAAGAATAACCATGTTTCTCCTGTTATATATTTGTTATTTGCTACATCTCTACCTATTGTGAATGGTTGTAATGATTGATACTCTGTCCAACCTCCCCAACCACAATCTACTAGAGCTGTCTCACTTGAAGATAAATAGTATTCATAAGTTGCATCTTTTAATCCAGAGTGTTCTTCTATTGATTCTAATGTAATTTCTACTTCTCTACATACATCTGCATGGTTTGGAACTGCTTCAATTTTTGGTTTTATGTTGTCTAGCCAGAACGCTCCTGAACTTGCTATTACTGTGTTTATGTCAGTTATGCTATTAGCTTGGTTATCTAATTGGCTTTGTCCTAAATTATCTTTTGCTAGTATCCATAATACCCAATTGTTTCCTGTTGCTTTTCCAGGGCTTGATATTGTATCACCTAGTTTGAATGTTCCTTTATAATTTGTTAATTCATTTCCTTTTTCATCTACTGGCACTATTTCACATGCTCTATTAAATGATTCTTCATCTGTAATTGTTAGACCTTCTGGTAGATTATCCATATCTACCCATACAAATCTTAAATTTTCTGTTAGTCCAGATGTTCCTATATCTTCTACATTAACATTTACTGTATGTGTTTGTTTCCATGTTGTATTTTCATTTGGTTCAAACTCTACTAATGGTGCTGAATTATCGAAAATATATGGTCCAAATCTATGGTATATTCCTGCATTTGTTCCTGTTACTTCAATAATTTCTCCATATTGTCCATGTAGTGTTCCATCTGAATTTTCCCATGCACTTAAATGTCCTAGTTTATCAGTAATTGGTTTTACATATAAATAGTATTCACCAGTTTTTCCAGCTCCTATTGTAAAAATTTCTCCACTTTCAAAATTTTCTGATGTAACTGCTGTACCTTTATCTGTAATCTCTGTTGCACTTGATGACAAATAATATTCTCCTGTTGTTGAGGCTAAACCTGCTGTTCCTATATCTGCTAATATTATTCTTATGTCTTGTGACAATACAGCTTTTCCATCATCTGATACATCACTTGTTGTAGTTTCTGGATTTACTGTTATAGATGGTCCTGAATTATCAAATACATATGTTCCAAATTTATGGTATAAGCTATCTCCTTCAACTATTTGTCCATTTTGTCCATGTAGATTTCCTTCTGAATCTTTCCATGCACTTACATTTCCAAGTTTATCACTTACAGATTTTATAAATAAATCATATTCTCCTGTTAAGTTTTCTCCTATTGTGATAGTTGCTCTTCTAGTATCTGTTTCTTCTCCTGATACTATTTGTGGTTGATAGTTTTTCCATTCAGTTTGAGTATTTGGCATAGTATCTTTTGCTACTATTGCATATTGATATATTGTTTCAGGTGTTGTTTCATCTACTAAGCCTGAATCTCCAATATCTTGAACTGTTATTACTACTTCTTGGGTTTCTACAGCCTTTCCATCTTGTGCATCTTCATTTGTTGTAGTTTCTGGATCAACTGTTATTATTGGGCTTGAATTATCAAATATATATGGTCCATATTTATGGTATGTTCCTGCATTTTCACCTTCTGTGATTGTTACGGTTTCTTTATATACACTGTTTGCAATTGTACTTACATTTCCTGCTTTATCTACTATTTGTTTTACATATAAGTAATATGTTCCTGTTATATCTTCTCCTAATGTAAAGCTTTCTCCACTTGTATAATCTGTCCAAGTTCCTCCTTTATAACTTCCACCAACTAAATCTGTATCACTTGATGATAAGAAGTATTGACGCATATTATCATCTCTTAAACCTGATTTTTCTTCTATAGAGGTAATTGTTATTTCTACAGATTTTACTGGCCCTGCTGTTTCTGGTTCTGCTTTAAATTTTGGAACTTCATTGTCTAAATGAACTGGTGTTGATTTTGCTACTACTGTATTTCCTAACTTATCTTTTGCTAGTATCCATAAGTACCAATCTGAACCTGAGATTAATTCTGTTAGGTTATCTTCTGGTGTGGTTATTGTTGTATTTGCATCTGTAAATGTTCCTTTTAAGTTTGAAACTCCATCTCCACCTTGGTCTATCGGTTTTTCTTTTTCCTCTGCTCTATTCCACTGTGCTGTAAATAAAGCTTCATATTGTGCTTGTTCTTCAGCTGTTAGGTTTTCTTTATTTACTATTTTTTCTGCATCTGTTAATTCTTCTTCATTTACCCATATATATTTAAATGTGCTTGTATCTAGTCCTGCTAAACCAACATCTACAAGTTCTACTGTTGCTGTGTGTTCACGACTCCAATTTGGATTTTCTGTATCAGGGTCTGAAGTTGTAATGTTTACTTTTGGCTCACTGTTATCAAATTTGTAAGCTTCACTATTATTAGCATTTGTATAATATCCAAATACGTGATAAGTTCCTGCATTTTCGCCTTCTGTAATTGTTACATTTTCTAAGAATTGAACTTGTTCTGCTCCACCATTTATTGTAAATATTGGAGTGGTTTCTTCTTTAAGTGTTGCGTTTCCAGCATTATCAAATATGTTTTCTATAAATAGATATCTTGTAGCTGTTAAATCAATACCTATTTCAAAGTTTTGAACTTTTGTATTAATATTTCCATCTGTTTCAAATTCAAATGTTCCTGATGTTATGTCTTGTAAGGTAGTACTACTACTTGATAAGAAATATTTATAAGTTCTATTTGTATTGATTCCAGATTCTGTATCTGTTGCTGTAACATTTACATTAGCTGTTTTCCATACATTCTCACTTGTTGTAGGATCTGCTGTTATATCTACTCTTAGCTCAATTGGTGTGATATCTACCCAAAATTCTACTAAGTTTCCATCTTCATCAGTTATTCCTACTATTTTGTTATTGCCTAATTCATCTTCTACATATAACCATAAATAGAATATTCCTGTTTCATCATCTTTTGTAATGTCTTGATTTAGGCTTGTTATAGTATTTTCAGCTGGGAATGCATCTTTATTTGCTGGCTGTGCTTGATTTTTGCTCCATAGGTATCTTACTTCTGATAATTTTACTCCCGCTTCTCCAGTTTCTGGTGCTTTTGTGTTGTCATCTCTTAAAGTTACATTTACTGTTTGTGACATATGATATTCATTATGTGTGTCTGCATAAGTAGCCTCCACACTTGGTGCTGTATTATCAAATTTGTAAATTCCAAATACATGGTAAGTTACTCCATCTATTACAACATCATCAAGTGTTTTGTTCACTTCATTTCCATTGATTGTAACTTTTATTTCTGATTTGTCTGTTATGTTTCCTGCTTTATCTGTTACAGCTTTTACAAATAAATATCTATCTCCAGTTTCAGCATTTCCTATTTCAAATTCAGTTCCTGCTGTATAATTTTGAAGTGTTCCTCCTTGTAATTGTGATGAACTTGTAGATAAGTAGTATTGATAATCATTTGCTGTTTCTACCATTCCTGCATGCTCTTCTGTAAATGTAATTGTTACTTCTGCTGATGTCCATATATCATTTCCATCACTATTTGTTGTTGATTTTACTGGCACAACTGCTTGATTCATTATTGGTTTTGTATTATCTAAGTAAAATGGTAATGGGTTTCCTTCTGCATCTTTTGGATATACTATGCAAGAGTTTCCTATGTTATCTTCTGCATATATCCACAAGTACCTATATCCTGTATATCCTGCTATAATTAGACTTTGTGTTGATGAGGTCATTGTGTTTGTAAATTCATCTTTAGTTACAGGTTGTACTACATCATTTGTCCATTCATATCTTACTAATGAGTTTGCAAAATCTATTCCTGCATTTGGTAATTCATCTGTATTGTCATTTACTGTTACTGATATACTTTGAGATTGTTCATATACTGCGTGTATATTTTCATCATAAGGTATTGTTACATCTGGTACAGTATTATCAAATACATATGTTCCCATTAAATGATATTGTGGATTTGTTGTTGGAACTAGAGTTCCCTCTACTGTACTTGTATTTCCTGCTTTATCTGTTATTCTCTTTATGAATAAATATCTTGTTCCTGTTATTGGGTTTCCATTTCCATCATCTTGTCCTATTCTGAAGCTTGCAGTTCTTGTTACTAAACTACTATCAGCTGTTAGTGTGTAATCAAACCATTTTCCTCCTGTTATTTCAGTATTACTTGTTGATAAGTAATATTGATAACTATTTGCAGTTCCTGCTGTTCCTACATCAGTTCCTTCTGCTAGTTTTGCATGTTCTTCAATAGTTGTAAGTGTTATGTCTGCATATCTTGTTACAATTGTTCCTGATATATCTATATTTTGATTTTCTGGATATAGACTTTGTATTGATATTGTTGGATTTGTATTATCTAGGTAAAAGGCTTTTTGTCCTTCAGTTGTTACTATATTTGTGTTTCCAACATTATCTTTTGCTAATATCCATAAGTACCAGTTGTTTCCTGTTACTCCCTCTGGACTTGTTATATCTGTTTGAAGTGTTGTAAATGTTCCTTTATATGTTGCTGTATCAAATGATTCTTCTGTTGGGACTTCTGAACTTTGGTTCCATTGATATTTTAGTGTTGTTGTGTCTACTCCTGCTTCTCCTCTTGATGGATTATCTGTGTTATCTCTTATTGTTACTGTAGTTGTTTGTGATTTTTCATATATGTCATGAACACCTTCATTATATTGTATTGTTATCTCTGGTTCTGTGTTATCAAATATGAACTCTCCAAATCTATGATAATTTACTCCATCTATTGCTACTATATCTCCAAATCTATGGTACTCTGTTCCATCAATTGTAACTTGTGTTCCTGAGTTTGCATCTATTTCTAATGAATCTGTAGTTCCAGATATTGCTTGTCCTGTCATAGAATCTGTATTTTGAATATTACTTGATACTGAAAGGTTACTTTCATTGTTTGATTTATCTCTTACAGTTTTTACAAATAGATATCTTCTGCCTGTAATCGGATTTCCATTTCCATCATCTTGCCCTATTGTAAATGCTGCACCTTTTGTATAATCAAACCATTTTCCTCCTTCTAATGCATTTGCATTTGTTGATAAGTAATATTGATAACTATTTGCTCCTTCTGCAAATCCTATGTCTGTTCCTTCTGCTAGTCCTGCATGTGTTTCATTAAATGATATTGTTACATCAGTTGATTTGCAAACTTCTTCAATTGAAGGATTATCTCCTGTTGTTATTTGCATTACAGGTTTTGCATTATCTAATTGGAATAGTTGTGAAGCTGCTATATTTGCTTCTCCTAGACTATCTTCTACTAATATCCATAAGGTCCAATTATCTCCTGTTTCTCCTGTTGGAGTGTTAATATGTGAAACTAATTGTGTTACTATTCCATCTGTAACTGTTGTATCTTCTGCAATAAATGAGTTTACAAATTCATCTATAGCTGGTGGTATTACTGAGTTTTCTACCCATAAATATCTTAGTGAATCTGTATCAATTCCAGCTGTTCCAACTTCTGTTATTTCTATTTTTATATTATATGATTGCTTCCATTCTTTTGTTTCTGGGTCTGTGGTAATTATTGGGCTTCCATCTGGATCAAATACTACTTGTGGTGGTGCATTGTCAAATACATATGGTCCAAATCTGTGATATGTTCCTGGATATGGTCCTTCTGTAATTTCTACTAATGTACCATATTCACTACTTATATTTCCGGCATTATCTTCTTCTGCTAGTACAAATAAGTATCTTACTCCTGTTTCATCTGTTTTTGATTTATCCTCAGAGTTCCATCCTAAATTACTTATAGTTGCATGTCTCTCTATAGTACTATTTGCTTCATCTAGTGAAAGCTCATTTAGTACTTGTGGCTCTCCATATGGTGAACCTTCTTCTTCTGAAGTTAATGCATTATCACTTGTTGATAAGTAATATTTAATTGAATCTGCTTTTAATTTTGCATGTTCTTCTGTTACTGTTATTGTTATATCAGCATTTTGCCAAACACCTGCTGCTGTTGTTACTTCTGGAACGATATTAGTTACATCAACTGTTGGTTTTGTATTATCTAGCCAGAATGAGCCTGTTCCTTGAACTAATCTGTTTCCTAAGTTATCTTCTGCTGATATCCATAAATACCAGTCATTTCCTGTTTCAGTATCTATTGTTACTGTTCCAGCATTTACAAAACTTCCTTTATGTGTTGCTGATTCATATGCTGTGTCAAAGCTTTCTGCTGTTGGTGCTGTATTTGTTTGTGTCCATAAGTATTTGAATGTTGCTACATTAAAATCTGCTTCTCCTCTTTCTGTTAGAGTTACTACTGTTGATTGTGATTTTTCGTATGAGGTATCATTTTGCTCATTTTTCTCTGGATTGAAGCTTACAATTGGTGATAAGTTATCAAATTCGTATGGTCCGAATCTATGATAATTTGTTCCATCTATTGTAACTATTGTTCCTCCGATACTTTCATTTTGTTCATCTACTGTTTTATCTTTTACTGTTTTTATAAATAAGTATCTTGTTCCTGTTTCAGTGCCTCCAACATTTATGCTAGCTGTTCTTACATCATTTTCATTTCCTTCATTTAATGTATAAGTTGTTAAGCTTTGTGGCACTCCATATATTGAGTCTACAGCTTCTGATGTTAAGCTATCTGCACTTGTTGATAAATAATATTGGTAACTGTTTCCATTGTCATCTAATTTTGAGTGTGTTTCTGTTATTTTGATTTCGATATCTACATCTGTCCAAACATTTGCATCTGTTGTTTTTATTGGTGTTGGTGCTACTTCAAGTGTTGGATTTGTGTTATCTAACCAGAATTTTTCAGAACCTACTATATTACTGTTTCCAAGTATGTCTTCTACATATATCCATAATTTCCAATCATTATCTGAGTCTGTATTTTTGGTTATTAATCGTTGGATTTGTATGGTTGTTCCTTTTTCATTATCTGTTGTTTCTGATGTTCCATCTATTACTAGAGTCTCAGTTATTTGGTCTTTTGTTGGTACTCCATCAGCTTCTTTTCTCCAAACATATTTTAGCGCATCTTTGTTAATTCCTGCTTCTCCCATTGTTTCTACTGCTGCATCTACAGTATATGGATTTTCTTTAATAGTTACTGTTGTTGTATGTTCTTTTTGCCATGTTGGATTTCCGTTTGGATTAAATTCTACACTTGGTGCTGTATTGTCAAATATATATGGTCCATATACATGGTATTTGTTTCCATCACTTGCTGTTACTATTGTACCAGAT
This sequence comes from uncultured Clostridia bacterium, assembly GCA_944393315.1. Classification (GTDB taxonomy): domain Bacteria; phylum Bacillota; class Clostridia; order TANB77; family CAG-508; genus CAG-269. The sequence goes on along the minus strand of CALXZT010000103.1, from coordinate 11,978 downwards.
TTTTCGCTTTCTAAGTCTACATTATCTTTTACTGTTTTTACAAATAGATATCTCCAACCTGTTATTGTACTTCCAACATTTTGTATTGTTTCTCCTGATGTGTATCCTATTTCTTGTTGATTTATTAAATCTTCAGAACTTTCTGATAAATATGCTTTGTATTCATTTGATGTGTTTAGTCCTGATCCAATATCTGCTGCTATTATTGTTATATTTGTACTTTTACATACTTCTGCTGATTCTGGTGAAACTGAGATGGTTGGTAATGTATTATCTATTTTAAATGGATTTGCTGTTCTAGTAACACTTGCATTTCCTAAGTTGTCTTCTGCATATATCCATAAGTACCAGTTATCTCCTGTTTTTCTTCCTTCTCCTACTTCTCCTGGTTCTGTAGAAGTTATTGTCTCTGTTATTGTTTCTAGTACTTCATCTCTTGTGGTATATGCTCTTTCTTCTCCATTTGCAAAGTTTTCTACTGTTAGAACTGTTCCTGTTCCTTGTATCCATCTGTATTTTACAGTACTTGTTTTTACTCCTGCTACTCCTGTTCCTTGGTTGGTATTTGCTGTTATGTCTCCACTTGCATTTTCTATCACACTTGCTGCACTACTATTGTCTTGTACTGTTACATCTGATGCTTGCTCTAATTTCCATGTAGCTGTATCTCCATTTGGATTAAAGCTTACTACTGGTGCTGTATTATCAAATATGTATGTTCCTACTAATTGATAATTTGCTGCTCCTGATGTTACTTTTGTTTCTCCACTTTCGTTACCTGCATTATCAAATATTGTTCTTATAAATAAGTATCTTACTCCTGTTTCTCCTGAACCTATATTTATTGTTGCTGTTTTTACGTAGCTATCACCTGTTGGTGCTGGGTTTATTGTTACTAATGTTCCTCCTACTAATTCTGTGTTACTTGTTGATAAGTAATATTCATATGTGTTGTTTTCTCTTATTCCTGCTAGCTCATTGTTTGCTCCATATAGTGGATCTTCATATGTTAGTGTAACATCTATATTTTTTACTACATTTTGATTTTCTCCATTTGCTGGGTTTGTATCTGGGGTAGCTGTTATTGTTGGTTTTGTATTGTCTAAGTAATATGCTCCTGTTCCATCTACATATCTGTGTCCGAAGTTATCTTCTGCTGATATCCATAAGTACCAGTCATTTCCTGTTTCAGTATCTATTGTTACTGTTCCGCCATTTGTAAATGTTCCTTTATGAGTCGCTGACTCATATGCTGTATCAAAACTTTCTGTTGTTGGTTGTGTGTTTGATTGTATCCATAAGTATTTGAAGCTTGAAGCATTTAATCCTGCTTGTCCTTGATCTTCTATTGTTACTATTACTGATTGTGATTGTGTTGGAGTTGTATTTTCTTCTGGATTAAAACTTATTGTTCTTGGTGGTAAATTGTCAAATTCATATGGTCCAAATCTGTGGTAATTTATTCCACCTATTTCTACTATTGTTCCTCCTTGAATGCTTTCATTTCCCATGTTGTCTTTTACAGTTTTTACAAATAAATATCTTGTTCCTGTTTCAGTGCTACCTATATTTATAGTAGCTGTTCTTACATCATTGTCATTTCCTTGATTTAATGTATAAGTTACTAAGCTTTGTGGCACTCCATATATTGAATCTGCAACTTCTGATGTTAAGCTATCAGCACTTGTTGATAAATAATATTGATAACTATTTGTAGTATCATTTAGTCTTGAATGATTTTCTGTTATTTTTATTTCTACATCAGTGTTTTTAACAACATTTTCTGTCAAAATTGTATCTGGTGTTACTTCAAGAGTTGGTTTTGTATTATCTAACCAGAATACATCTGAACTTACTATTTGACTATTACCTAAGATATCTTCTGCATATATCCATAGTTTCCAATTATTTCCTGTTTCTGTGTTATTAGTTATATCCATTGTAACTAATGTTGAAGTATCTAATTCATCTATTGTAAATGCATTTGTTATTTGTTCTTTTGTAGGTGTATCTTTACTCCATAGATATTTTAGTGTAGTATGGTTGATTCCTGCTTCTCCTGCTACTACTGGTTTTAAATCTGGTGTATCTTCTGTTACTGTTACTGTTGTTGTATGTGATGTGCTCCAATTTGTATTTGTATTTGGTGTAAATTCAATAGTTGGTGCTGTGTTATCAAATATATATGGTCCATATACATGATATTTATTTCCATCACTTGCTGTTACTATTGTGCCAGATTTTTCGCTTTCTAAGTCTACATTATCTTTTACTGTTTTTACAAATAGATATCTTCTTCCTGTTATTGTACTTCCAACATTTTGTATTGTTTCTCCTGATGTATAACTTATTTCCACAGTATTTACTAGATCATTTGCTGTTTCTGATAAATATGCTTTGTATTCATTTGATGAGCTTAGTCCTGATCCAATATCTGCTGCTATTATTGTTATATTTGTACTTTTACATACTTCTGCTGATTCTGGTGAAACTGAGATGGTTGGTAATGTATTATCTATTTTAAATGGATTTGCTGTTCTAGTAACACTTGCATTTCCTAAGTTGTCTTCTGCATATATCCATAAGTACCAGTTATCTCCTGTTTTTCTTCCTTCTCCTACTTCTCCTGGTTCTGTAGAAGTTATTGTCTCTGTTATTGTTTCTAGTACTTCATCTCTTGTGGTATATGCTCTTTCTTCTCCATTTGCAAAGTTTTCTACTGTTAGAACTGTTCCTGTTCCTTGTATCCATCTGTATTTTACAGTACTTGTTTTTACTCCTGCTACTCCTGTTCCTTGGTTGGTATTTGCTGTTATGTCTCCACTTGCATTTTCTATCACACTTGCTGCACTACTATTGTCTTGTACTGTTACATCTGATGCTTGCTCTAATTTCCATGTAGCTGTATCTCCATTTGGATTAAAGCTTACTACTGGTGCTGTATTATCAAATATGTATGTTCCTACTAATTGATAATTTGCTGCTCCTGATGTTACTTTTGTTTCTCCACTTTCGTTACCTGCATTATCAAATATTGTTCTTATAAATAAGTATCTTACTCCTGTTTCTCCTGAACCTATATTTATTGTTGCTGTTTTTACGTAGCTATCACCTGTTGGTGCTGGGTTTATTGTTACTAATGTTCCTCCTACTAATTCTGTGTTACTTGTTGATAAGTAATATTCATATGTGTTGTTTTCTCTTATTCCTGCTAGCTCATTGTTTGCTCCATATAGTGGATCTTCATATGTTAGTGTAACATCTATATTTTTTACTACATTTTGATTTTCTCCATTTGCTGGGTTTGTATCTGGGGTAGCTGTTATTGTTGGTTTTGTATTGTCTAAGTAATATGCTCCTGTTCCATCTACATATCTGTGTCCGAAGTTATCTTCTGCTGATATCCATAAGTACCAGTCATTTCCTGTTTCAGTATCTATTGTTACTGTTCCGCCATTTGTAAATGTTCCTTTATGAGTCGCTGACTCATATGCTGTATCAAAACTTTCTGTTGTTGGTTGTGTGTTTGATTGTATCCATAAGTATTTGAAGCTTGAAGCATTTAATCCTGCTTGTCCTTGATCTTCTATTGTTACTATTACTGATTGTGATTGTGTTGGAGTTGTATTTTCTTCTGGATTAAAACTTATTGTTCTTGGTGGTAAATTGTCAAATTCATATGGTCCAAATCTGTGGTAATTTATTCCACCTATTTCTACTATTGTTCCTCCTTGAATACTTTCATTTTGTACATCTACTGTTTTATCTTTTACTGTTTTTATGAATAAGTATCTTGTTCCTGTTTCAGTACTGCCTATATTTATAGTAGCTGTTCTTACATCATTGTCATTTCCTGGATTTAATGTATAAGTTGTTAAGTTTTGTGGCACTCCATATATTGAGTCTGCGGCTTCTGATGTTAAGCTATCAGCACTTGTTGATAAATAATATTGATAACTGTTATTTACATCATCTAATCTTGAATTTGCTTCTGTTATTTTTATTTCTATATCCGCATTTTTAACAACATTTGTTGGTAAGATTTGTGAAGGTGTAGCTTCTACGATTGGTTTTATATTATCTAAATAGAATGGTCCTGCACCTGTTATTTGCGTATTTCCAAGTTTATCTTTTGCTAATATCCATAAATGCCAGTTTTCTCCTGTTTCTCCTGATGGTGTATTTATTGGTTCATTACTTGTATTTGTAAATGTTCCTTTATATGTTGCTGTATCAAATGAAGATTCTAAAGGTGTTTCATTTGATTGAATCCATTGATATTTAAGTGTAGTTGTATTTACTCCTGCTTCTTCATCTGGTAATACATTTGTGTCATTATCTACTATTGTTACTGTTGGAGTGTGTACTTGCTTATATTCAGTATGTTCTGTAGAATTGTATGCTATATTTATGTTTGGTGCTGTATTATCAAATTTATATGGTCCAAATTGATGATATTGTACTCCTCCAATTGTTACTGTTTCATTGACACTTTCGTTTCCAACTTTATCATATATTGTTTTTACTATTAAGTAATAAGTTCCAGTTAATTTGTTTTCACCTATTGTAAATGCTGTTCCACTTGTATAGGTTTTCCATTTAGTTTCATCTGCTCCTTGTGCATTATCTATGTCTGTTGCATCAAAGCTTGCGTCTAAATCTTTATCTAGCACTAGACAATATTGATATTCATTATTATCATCTAAACCTACACCCATTTCTGCTACTGTTAATGTTACATTTTGAGTCTTTACATAATCATTAGTAGATGTATTTGTTGTCTTATTTGGATTTGCTGTTACTGTTGGTAGGTCTTGGTCTATTATTACTATATAAGTGTTTGTATTTTTATTTCCATCTTCTAAATAACTTTCTCCTGATTTATCTTCTGTGGTTACTACTATAATATATCTTCCAGTTTCTTGTAATGTTATTGGCAAAGTTTGGTTTTCATGTAATAATGAACCTTTTGTTATATCAGTTTCTTCACTATTATTTGCTCCCATATAATATACATTATATGTGGTTCTTAAATGTCCACTATGTGTATCTGAACCATCATTTAATGATATATATACATCATGATTTGTTTGTTCTCCACTTGAATATGTTGCTCCTGAGTTATTGTCTAATTTCATTGTCATTGTTCCTGCTGTTGGAACATCTTTGTCTATTTTTATTGTATATGTATTTGTTGTTATATTTCCATCTTCTGAATAACTCTCTCCTGATTTATCCATTGTGGTTACTGTTACAGTATAAACTCCTGTTTCTGTTAGTGTTGTTGCTGATGTTTGGTTGCTTAATATTTCAATTCCATCTTTTAACACACTATATCTTGTTGATAAATGTCCACTATGTTCATCTGTTCCATCTACTTTTGCAATATATACACTATGATTTGTCCATGTGTCTTTTGTATAAACTTCTCCTGCATTATTGTCTAGTTTCATTGTTAAAGTAGTTTCTTCTGGTGCTATTGGATTTACTTTATCTATTTTTATTGTATAGATATTTGTTGTTATATTTCCATCTTCTGAATAACTCTCTCCTGATTTATCCATTGTGGTTACTGTTACTGTGTAAATTCCTGTTTCTGTTAATGTTACTGGATTTGTTTGATTATTTGAAACTACTGCACCATCTTTGCTTACACTATATACTGTTGATTTATATCCACTATGTGCATCTGATACATTTGTATCATTTATTTCGATATATACACTATGGTTTGTCCAGGTATCATTCTTATAAGTTACTGTTCCTGCAACACTATCTAATTTCATTGTTAGCATTGTATCATTTGGTGCTTTTTGATTTTCTTTTTGTATTTTTATTTTATAAGTTCTTGTTGACATATTTCCAGGAATTGATTGTGCTTCTCCTGATTTGTCCTCTGTTGTTACATTTATTGTATAAACTCCTGTGTCTGTTAAAGTTGTTGATTCTGTTAAATTACTTGAAATTACTGTTCCATCTTTGCTTATACTATATACTGTTGATTTATGCCCACTATGTACGTCTGAGCCATCTACTTTTTCTATATATACACTATGGTTTGTCCAGGTATCATTAGTATAATTTGCACCTTGGTTATTGTCTAACTGCATGTTAAGTGTTCCTGCTGTTGGCTCTTCATTATCAAATTTGTATGGTCCAAATACATGATAGGTCTCTCCACTAACTACTGTCATTGTTCCTTCTGAATTACTTATATTTCCTACATTGTCTCTTATAGTTTTTACAAATAAGTAATATTCTCCTGTTAAGTTTTCACCTATTGTAAATTGTTCTCCACTTACGTAATTTGTCCATGTTCCATTTGCTAATGAATTTTGACTACTTGATAAGTAATATTGATATCTATAATTTCCTGTAGCTTCATTATATGCTGAATCTAGTTCAGAACCACCAGTTTCTCCAACAGTTATTGTTACATCTTGATTTTTTACATAATCATTTGCATTTGTACTTGTAGTTTTATTTGGAGTTGCTACTATTGTTGGTAAATTTTTATCTATTTTTACTGTATATGTTCTTGTTGATGTATTTCCATCTTCTGAATATGTTTCTCCTGCTTTGTCCATTGTTGTTAATGTTATTTCATAAACTCCTGTTTCTGTTAATGTCATTGGCTCTGTTTCATTTGCTACAATATCTGCACCATCTTTTGTTACTTTATAAACTGTTGATTTATGTCCACTATGTGCGTCACTTCCATTATTTACAGCTAGATATACACTGTGGTTTGTCCAAGTGTCATTACTATAGTTTGCTCCTGAATTACTATCTAGCTTCATTGTCATTGTTCCTGCTGTTGGCACTTCTTTGTCTATTTTTACTGTATATGTCCTTGAGGATGTATTTCCATCTTCCAAATAGCTTTCTCCTGATTTATCCATTGTGGTTACTGTTATTGTGTAAATCCCTGTTTCTGTTAATGTTGTCGCTGATGTTTGGTTACTAGAAACTGGAGCCCCATCTTTAGTTATACTATATACTGTTGATTTGTGATCACTATGCAGATCTGAACCATTATTTAATTCCAAATAAACATTGTGCTTTGTCCATGTTGTATCATCATCTGAATAACTTTGACCAGAACTATTATCTAACTTAAGATTTATTGTTCCAGCTACTGGAGATTTTTTATCTATCTTTATAGTATATGTTCTTGTTGCTATATTTCCTGCCTCACCATATGATGTTCCTGCTTCATCTTCAGTTGTTATTACTATTGTATAAGTTGCTGCTTCTTCTGGTTGTAAAGATAATGTTTTTTCTCCTGTTAAGTTGTTTTCAGTTTCTGTTGTTTGTGTTCCATCTTCTTCTATTACAACTTTTGTAATGCTATATGATGTTGATTTTTTTCCACTTAAACTGTCTGAGTCATCTGCATTTAAGTTTACATATACATTATGTTTTGTCCATGTATCATTTGTATAATCTGCACCTGAGCTATTATCTAGCTTCATTGTTAATGTTGATACTTCAGGCAATTGTTTGTCAATTTTTATAGTATATTCTCTAGTTGCAGTAATATTTAGATTGTCTGTTGTTGTTACTGTGATAGTATATGTTCCTGTTTCTGTTAATGTTGTATTTCCTGTTTGATTACTTGAAACTACATTTCCATCTTTTGTTATACTATATACTGTAGATTTGTGTCCACTATGTTCATCAGTACCATTAGTTAATGTTATATCTACACTATGTTTTGTCCATGTGTTATTTGTGTATTCTACAGGTCTTCCATTATCTAATGTGTGTGTCATTGTAATCGTACCTGCTGTAGGTGCTTGATTATCAAATTTATATAATCCAAATTTGTGGTATTTCACACCATTAATTAGTTCAGTTGAGTTATCACTAATATTTCCTGATATATCTTGTACAGTTTTTGCAAATAAATAATAATTTCCTGTTAAGTTTTCCCCTATTGTAAATTTGTTTCCACTTGTATATGTTGTCCATAAATTATCATTTGTAAAATCTGTACTCTCAACTTCATTTTCAGGTATTAAACAATATACATATCTACTAGCATTATATGATGCATCTAATCCTGATGATCCTAAATCTGCTACTGTTATTGTTACTTCCTGGCTTTTTACATAGTCATTTGCTGAAGTATTTGTTGTTCTATTTGGAGTTGCTGTTACTGTTGGCAAGCTTTTATCTATTTTTACTGTGTAAGTCCTTCCTGCTGATATATTTCCAGCATTATCTTCTGTTGTAACTATTATTGTATATGTTCCATCTGCCGTTAATACTTGAGTATCTTGTGTTTGTTTTACTCCATTAATAGTATAAGTTGTTTCTTTATGTCCACTTTCTCCTTGTGCATCTGAACCATTTACTTTTTCAATATATATACTGTGATTTGTCCAAGTATCATTTTCATAATTGGTTCCTGCGCTACTATCTAGTTTCATCGTTAATGTTCCAGCTGTTGGAGCATTATTATCTAGATTGAAAACATTTGAACTTGTTACAACTTGATGTCCTAAATTATCTTTTGCATATATCCATAAATACCAGTTTCCTGTTTCTCCTTCAATTGATATATTACTTCCACTTGCAAATGTACCTTTATGTGTTACAGAAGTATATTGTGTATTAAATGTTTCTGCTGTAGGAGCTGTAGCTGTTTGTGTCCATAAATATTTTAGAGTATCTGCTTTTACACCTGCATCTCCATTATCTGTTACTGTAACTTTTGTGGTTTGTGTTTTTGCCCAAGTAGTATTTCCATTTGGTTCAAATGATACTGTTGGCTCAGCTTTATCAAAATTGTATGGTCCAAATAAATGATATGTTGTACCATCTATTTCTGTACTGTCTTGTGCTGTACTGATATTACCTGCATTATCTGATACTTGTCTTACAAGTAGATATGCTGTGCCATATTGTAGTTGTATAGGACTTAGTGAGAATTGTTCTCCAGGTGTGTATGTTCTCCACTCTTCTCCTGTTGTAAATCCTGTTCTATCTGATGTTAAGCAATATTCATATATATTTGAATTGCTTAATCCTGATTCTTCATTTGGTTCTTTTTCATCTATATTTATTTTTATATCTATTTCCTCATATACTGTTGGTTGGTTGGCATTTACTTGTTGTACAGTAATATTAGGTGCATGATTATCTATATAAAATGCATTTGATTTTTTTATAATTGTGTTTCCTACATTGTCTTTTGCTAATACCCATAAATATAAATTACTTCCAGTTGCATCTGAATTTGTTATTGTTTGACCACTTGTAAATGTATTTGTAAATGTACTTTCTGCAGGTTGTGTTTCACTTTGAGTCCATTGATATTTTAAAGAGCTTCCATCTATTCCTGATTCATTTGCTCCTTCTTGTACTGTAACTACTGTACTTTGTGCTGTTTTCCAAGTAGTGCTTCCATCTGGATTAAAGTTTATTTCTGGTGCTGTATTATCAAAATAGTATGGTCCAAATTTATGATACTTTTCTTGATTTATTGTTACTATTGTTCCAGCTTTTTCACTTACATTTGAAGCTTTATCTGTTACTTGTTTTATAAATAAGTATCTTGTTGCTGTTATTCCAGTTCCTATTGTAAAGTCGGTTCCACTTTGATATGTTATCCACTCTCCATCCTGCAAGCTATTATCACTTGATGATAAATAATATTGATATTCTGTTGGAGGAATTTTTATTCCCGAACCTATATCTGCTACTGTTATTTTAATATCAGTTGATTTGCATGGTGATGCAGTTTCTTTTGATACTGTTATTGTAGGTTTAGTACTATCTATCCAAAAAGCTGATGTTGTTCTTTTTATTGTTACATTTCCTAAGTTATCATAAGCTATTGCCCATAAAAACCAATTGTTTCCATTTACTTCCTCTAAAGTTGCAGTATCTCCATTTGTAAATTGGATTCCTCCATTGCTTCCTGCAAAGTCTTGTTCTGTTGGAACAGTGCTTCCTTGTATCCATTTATACATAGGCGGATTGTTGTTTTGGTTTATTCCTGCTTCTCCAACATCTGTTAATAATATTTTTGTACTTTGTGAAGATAGCCAGTTTTCATTTCCATCTGTTTCAAAGATTATTTCTGGTCCTGAATTATCAAATGAATATGATTCATATCTTATTAGGTTTCCTTCTGGTCCATATCCGCTTGTAGTTTCATTTCCTGCTTTATCTTTTATTGGTTTTACAAATAATGCCATTGCGCTAGCTGTTAGATTTTCCCCTATTGTAAAAGGCTCTCCTGGTACATAAGTTTTCCATTCTCCACCTACTAGTTCTGCTCTATCTGTTGATAGATAGTATTGATAAACTGATGGTGGGTTTGTTTCATCTAGTACTCCAGAATGTTCATCTCCTACTGTAATTGTTAGTTCAAGTGACTTACAAACTTCTGCACTTTCTTGTGATATTGATATTGTTGGAATTGTGTTATCTACAAAAAATGGATTTGATACAGCAAGTGTTATATTTCCTAATGTGTCTTTTGCAAGCACCAACAATGTCCAGTCATTTGCTGTTGCCATATTTGCTGGTGTTGATATACTTTGATTATTTGTATTTATGGTTCCTTTATAATTTGTAGCTGTAGAATTATATAATGTATTAAATGCGTTTTCTGTAGATGGTAAACTTGTTTTGCTAGCTTGTACCCAGATATATTTTGGAGCTTCTGCTGTTGCTACTGATGTTTCCACACTTACAGATGTAGTTTGTATCTTTTTCCACTCTTCATTCCCATCTGGTGTAAATGTTATTATTGGTCCACTATTATAAAATTCATATGGTCCAAATCTATTATATTTTTCTTGATTTATTGTTACTATTTCTTGATGTTGAGAATCAGATACTTCTCTTTCTTGCAAATCATTTTCATTCCCAACATTATCTGTCACTGTTTTTATAAATAAATATCTAGTTCCTGTTATTCCTGTTCCTATTGTAAATGATTGGCTTGATGCATCAACATCATTTGTGCTTGTTGCAATAATTGGTGTATAGTCTTGCCATCCTCCAAGTCCATCTGAATCTATTAACTCAGTAGCACTTGATGACAAGAAATATTGATAACTATTTGTGCTTGATAGTCCTGAGCCATTTTCTATTATTCCAACTTTAATTGTTGCTGTTTTAGAAGCTGATACAAATTTTGGTATTAAATCCACTGATGGATTTGTTTGGTCTATTTTAAATTCATTTGATTTTGTTATAGTTGTATTTCCTACAGTGTCTTTTGCAAGTATCCAAAGAACTAGGTCTTCTGTTTCTTCAAAAGAGTCACTACATTTTATTTCTGTATTATTTTGGAAGGATGTTGTAAAATCACTTTCAGTTAATGTAGTAGAAGAATTACTCCATTTATATTTTAGTGATGATATATTTACTGATGTATTGTCTGTTACAGATACTGTTGTACTTGGCTCTTTGCTCCATGATGTATTTCCGTTTGGTGTAAAAGTCACTGTTGGTGGTGTATTATCAAATACATATGAGCCAAATCTTTGGTAAGTTGTACCACTGATTGTTGTTGATGTTCCATTTGTTGTACTTATATTTCCTGCACCATCTTCAACTCTTTTTACAAATAAATAATAAGTACCTGTTTTTCCTTCTCCTAGTGAAAATCCTACTCCGCTAGTATAATCAGTCCATGTTCCATCTGCTAATGCTGTACTACTTGATGACAAATAGTATTGATAACTGTTTGTAGCTGCTAATCCTGAACCCATGTCTGCTACTGTTATTGTTACACTTGTGCTTTTTGAAACTGCTGCTGATGATGGATTTACTGTTATTGTTGGCAAAGTATTGTCAAACCAAAATGTATCTGATGATATTTCTAATTGTGTTCGTGTATTTCCTGCTACGTCTTTAAGTGTTACTGGCTTTACCCATAAATAGTATTTTCCTGTTAGACCACTTCCCGTTGCTATAAAGGTTGCACTTGTTTCCCCTTCTGTATAACTTGATAT
>CALXZT010000102.1 GCA_944393315.1 uncultured Clostridia bacterium | reverse complement strand
TACAATAATACATTGGTTATGTTTGTGATGTCAAAAGTAATGGAATTTACAAAAGAAGAGCAAAATAGGATAGCTATATATTTGGTAAATTGTACTTAATAAAAAATTTTAGTTATGTTAAAGTAAAAATTGAAGTATAAAAGCAAGGAGAGAATAATTATGAAATGTTATGGTTCTTGGAATATAGAAGGAAAAGAAACTATTGGAAAATGTTGTATTAATGAAAAAAAATCTATAAATTTAACAATAAATGATATAAACAGAATTTTAAATGTAATATCAAGGATTGATGGAAAAACAGATAAAGGTAATATTATATTGCTAAAAAATTATTTGACAGATATTCACCCACAAGAATCTAAATATTTTTGTGAATATGCTATATTAGAAGAAAAAATACATGAAGAAGAAATTAATATAGACAGCAAATTTAATTATATAAAATATAAGTTAAATAATTTAGAAAAATGGTTAAATATTCCAAAATTTGAAAATTGGAATTATGCTGAAAATGAATCTAATTATAATGATGACATGTTTAAAATTAAGAATATAATAAAGTTAAGGAATATAGAAAAGATATATTTAATAAATAATAATGAGATAAAGATATATATAGAATATGAAAAACATATAGATCGATATTTAGTTGAAAAAGATGGAAACTTAAATAGTTTTTACTATGAACCATATATTCACATAGAATACAGAAATCCTAAAACTTTATATGAGATAGATCAAGACATTTTAATGATAAATCGATTTTTTTCTATATTTATAGGATTTGCAGACGAAATACCATATTATTATGTTGGTAATAATAATTTTTATCTTAAAGTATACAGTAGATTTATATTTGCATGTAATGTTGAGGATAAAAGAGGTTTTGAACAAAAATATTTTACAGAATTCGAAGTTATAAAAAGTGAAATAAGTAACTTATTTGGAAATTGGTATAAGTTATATCAAGATAAAGAATATAAATTAATATTTGACTTTTATTTTTCATCTAATAGTACAATTATAGAGGATAAATATTTACTTGTGTGCAAAGCATTAGAGTCAATGTATAATAAAGAAAATATAATTAAGGAAGAACAAATAAATAATGAAGAGAAAATTAATGAGATAAAAAATATTTTGTTTGATGGTAATGATAATAATATAGAAGAAAAAATTAAAGCATTTATATCAAATAATAATTTAGCAAAAACCAATAAAAACATTAAAGGATTTGTTAAAGAAATTCCTAGAGTTATTATAGAATATCTTTATAATAAATACTTAAATAAAACATCATTTGGGACAAAAATTCAAAGTTATGACGAATTTCAAATTTATAAAGATAAATTTGAAAAAAATGATGTTTACACAGGTGAATATGAAAATATTTATGATTATGCAGGAAAAACAAGAAACTATTTTACACATTTATCTGAAATAGAAAATACATATAAAGAGAATAAACTAATAAAATATATAATGATAATAGATTTGATTTTCTTAAATAAATTATTAGACAGAATAGGATTAGATGAAAAGAAAAGAGAAAAAATAATTTTAGATGATGAAAGTTATATGATGATAAATATAAAATCATTTTCTACGAGCAGTAATGAAACTTTACAATAGAATAGTGGATATTTATATGAAAGTATTAGTTAAATGTAATGCATATACTATAACTATATGCATTATATTTTTATAATTTAGGTCTTAATTTGTTGTTTAAATAGAAAAAATATGATATATTATGAGTAGAATTGGAGGAAAAAATGGAGTTAATAAGACCTTTTGTAAAATGGGCTGGTGGAAAAGGCGGATTGATCCCACAGTTAAAGAACTTTTACCCATTTGATTTAGAAAACGGAATTATAGAAAGATATGTAGAACCATTTATAGGTGGTGGTGCAGTTTTAATAGACATATTACAAAAATATGATGTAAAAGAAGCATATGCATTTGATATAAATAAAGATTTAATAAACTGTTATAATGTAATAAAAAGCAATGTAGAAGATTTAATTGAAGAATTAGATAAAAAAGAAAAAGAATTTTTAAAATTAGAAATAGATGATAGAACAGCTTATTTTTATGATATAAGAAGTAAATACAATTCTTATAAATTAGAAAAATTAATTGATGTAAAAAGAGCTTCTGAATTTATATTTTTGAATAGGACATGTTTTAATGGTTTATATAGAGTTAACAAAAGTGGAGAATTTAATGTGCCTTGTGGTAAATATAAAAATCCTACAATATGTGATTCTAAAAATTTAAGAAACTTGTCGGGATTAATTAAAAATGTAGTTTTTGAATATGGTGATTATAAAAAAAGTAGTAAATATGTTGATAATAAAACATTTGTATATTTTGATCCACCATATAGACCGTTATCTATTACATCAGGATTTACTTCATATACAAAAGAAGATTTTAATGATGAAAATCAAAAAGAGCTAGCACAATATTATAGAGAATTAAATAAGAAAAAAGCAAAGTTAATGTTAAGTAATTCAAATCCTAAAAATACAAATAAGGAA
>CALXZT010000101.1 GCA_944393315.1 uncultured Clostridia bacterium | reverse complement strand
ATGGATGCAGTAGCTGGAAACGGTGGAGCATTCAAGAAAAAAGAAGATACACATAGAATGGCAGAAGCTAATAAAGCATTTGCTCACTATAAATGGTAAAATTCAAATTAAAAGTAGTAATTTCAACATCTATTACAATCATCGACGTACACTAGTACGCTTATCAAGCTTGTAATAACTATCAAAAAACACATCTTACCACTTTTAATTCGAATTTGAGATAAAGGAGGGAAAATACAAAAAATGGCAGGAAGAGCATACCCATTAGAAAGAACAAGAAATATAGGAATAATGGCACATATAGATGCAGGAAAAACAACAACAACAGAAAGAATATTATTCTATACAGGTAAAACACACAAAATAGGAGAAGTTCACGAAGGTGCTGCTACAATGGACTGGATGGAGCAAGAACAAGAAAGAGGTATCACAATAACATCTGCTGCAACAACATGTTTCTGGAAAAATAACAGAATCAATATAATTGATACACCAGGTCACGTTGACTTTACAGTAGAAGTACAAAGATCTCTAAGAGTACTTGACGGAGCAGTTACAGTATTAGCAGCAAAAGGTGGAGTTCAACCACAAACAGAAACAGTTTGGAGACAAGCTGACAAATATCATGTACCAAGAATGGTATATGTAAACAAAATGGATATAGTTGGAGCAAACTTTATGTTATGTGTAGACCAACTAAAAAATAGATTACATGCAAATGCCGTTCCAATTCAATTACCAATTGGAGCAGAAGATCAATTCCAAGGAATTGTAGACCTAATAAAAATGAAAGCATATGTACACAAAGAGGAGCTAGGAAAAGAAATCGAAGAACAAGAAATCCCAGCAGAAATGGTAGAAGATGCTAACAAATTTAGAACAGCAATGATAGAAGCCGCTGCAGAGCAAGATGAAGAATTAATGATGAAATATTTAGAAGGTGAAGAACTTTCTGAAGAAGAAATCAAAAAAGGTTTAAGAATGGGAACAATAGCAAACAAAATAGTTCCAGTAACATGTGGTTCTTCATACAAAAATAAAGGTGTACAAGAACTATTAAATGCAATAGTTGACTATATGCCATCACCATTAGATATACCACATATCAAAGGTGAAACATTAGATGGACAAGAAACAGAAGCTAAAACATCTGATTCTGAGCCATTTGCAGCATTAGCATTCAAAATTGCAACAGACCCATTTGTTGGAAAACTATGCTTCTTTAGAGTTTACTCAGGAGTATTAGAAACAGGGTCAACAGTTTTAAATTCAAGCAAAGATAAAAAAGAAAGAATAGGAAGAATCTTACAAATGCACTCAAATCACAGAGAAGACATAGACAAAGTTTACTCAGGTGATATTGCAGCAGCAGTAGGATTAAAAGAAGTAACAACTGGAGACACATTATGTGATCCAAATCATCCTATAATACTTGAGAAAATGGAATTCCCAGAGCCAGTTATTGATATAGCAATTGAGCCAAAAGATAAAGCAGCTCAAGAAAAAATGGGTATAGCATTATCAAAACTAGCTGAGGAAGATCCAACATTCAAAGCTTACACAAACCATGAAACAGGACAAACAATTATAGCAGGTATGGGTGAATTACACTTAGATATAATTGTAGATAGATTAAAAAGAGAATTTAAAGTAGAATGTAATGTAGGTAAACCACAAGTTGCTTACAAAGAAACAATTAGAAACAAAGTAAGAGTACAAGGTAAATTTATTCGTCAATCTGGTGGTAAAGGACAATACGGTGATGTATGGTTTGAAATGGAACCACTAGAACCAGGAAAGGGAATCGAATTCGAAAGCAAAATCGTTGGAGGTGCTGTTCCAAAAGAATACATCAAACCAATTGAGCAAGGAATGAGAGAAGCTGCTGAAAGCGGTATCTTAGCAGGTTACCCAGTAATTGACTTTAAAGTATCATTAGTAGATGGTTCATACCATGAAGTTGACTCTTCAGAAATGGCATTCAAAATAGCTGCATCAATGGCATTTAAAGAAGGATGCAAACAGGCAAAATCAGTTATATTAGAGCCAATAATGAAGGTCGATATAACAGTTCCAGAAGAATACATGGGAGATGTTATTGGAGACGTAAACTCAAGACGTGGTAGAATGGAAGGAATGGATGCAAGCGATGGAATGCAAGAAATACATGCATTTGTTCCATTATCAGAAATGTTTGGTTATGCAACAGACTTACGTTCTAAAACACAAGGAAGAGGAACATATACAATGGAACCATCACATTATGAAGAAGTTCCAAAATCAGTACTTGAAGCAATAGTTAGTTCAAGAGCTAAAAAAGAAGAATAAATTTATGTAATTAAATTATAGATAAAGAAAACAAAGTTTATAAAAACACTTGCATTTTCACTAGAAATAGTGTAAAATGCATGTGTAAACTTAAAAAGTTAATAAATTTAAAAACAAATATATTTTAAGGAGGAATTTTCAAATGGCAAAAGCAAAATTTGAAAGAACAAAACCACACGTTAACATTGGTACAATCGGACATGTTGACCATGGTAAAACAACAACAACAGCAGCTATTACAAAATATTTAGGATTATTAGGTAAAGCTCAATACACAGCTTATGACCAAATCGACGGAGCACCAGAAGAAAAAGCAAGAGGAATCACAATCAACACAGCTCACGTAGAATATGAAACAGAAAACAGACACTATGCACACGTAGACTGTCCAGGACACGCTGACTATGTAAAAAACATGATCACAGGTGCTGCACAAATGGATGGTGCTATACTTGTAGTATCAGCAGCTGATGGTCCAATGCCTCAAACTAGAGAGCACATACTATTAGCAAGACAAGTAGGAGTTAAATATATCGTTGTTTACTTAAACAAATGCGATATGGTTGATGACCCAGAACTATTAGAATTAGTTGAAATGGAAGTTAGAGACTTATTAACAAGCTATGATTTCCCAGGAGATGAAATTCCAGTAATCAAAGGTTCATCATTAAAAGTTCTAGAAAGCACATCTACAGATCCAAATGATCCTGTATATGCTCCTATGAAAGAATTAATGGATGCAGTAGACAGCTATATACCAACACCAGAAAGACCAATAGATCAACCATTCTTAATGCCAGTAGAAGATGTATTCACAATCACAGGACGTGGAACAGTTGCTACAGGTAGAGTAGAAAGAGGATTAGTAAAACTTTCAGACGAAGTTGAAATAATCGGTCTTACAACTGAAAGAAGAAAAACAGTTGTTACAGGTGTAGAAATGTTTAGAAAATTACTAGACCAAGCAGAAGCTGGAGATAACATTGGTGTATTATTAAGAGGTATAGATAGAAAAGACATCGAAAGAGGTCAAGTACTATGTAAACCAGGAACAATAAACCCACACACAAAATTCACTTCTGAAGTTTATGTATTAACTAAAGAAGAAGGTGGAAGACATACACCATTCTTCAACGGATATAGACCACAATTCTATTTCAGAACAACAGACGTAACAGGTGTTATTGAATTACCTGCTGGAACAGAAATGGTAATGCCAGGAGATAACGTTTCAATGACAATTGAACTTATCACACCAATCGCTATAGAAAAAGGATTAAGATTTGCTATTCGTGAAGGTGGAAGAACAGTTGGTTCAGGAGTTGTAGCTGATATATTAGGTTAATTAGACTAAAAAAATCAAGAAAAAATTGCAATTCGTCATTGAATTGCAATTTTTTTGTATAATAATAAAAAATACTTGCTTTTTAATAAAAACAATAATAAAATATATGCATTGGAAATAATATAACAATATTAGGAGGAAAAAACGTGAAAATATTATTAGACGTTATGGGGGGAGATAATGCACCAGATGCTCCAATTAAAGGGGCGGTAAAAGCAATAAACCAAGTAGAAGCAGAAGTAATACTAATAGGGAAAGAAGAAGTAATAAAATCAAGAATAAAAGAATTATATGGAAAAGAAATAGAAGAAATTTCAGATAGACTAAAAATAAAAAATGCGACAGAAACAATAGAAATGGAAGATGGACCAACAGATGCCATAAAGCACAAAAAAGACTCTTCAATGGTAGTAGGTTTTAACATGTTAAAAAATGATGAAGGCGAAGTATTTATATCAGCTGGAAACTCAGGGGCATTATTAGCAGGGGCAACACTTTTAGTCGGAAGAATAAAAGGAATAGATAGACCAGCATTAGCAGGAATACTTCCAGCATATCATGGAAGACTATTGCTAATTGATTCTGGCTCAAACACAAACTGTAAGCCGATAAATCTTTTGCAATTTGCTCAAATGTCAACAATATATTTAAGAAACACCTTTGGAATAGAAAAACCAGCAATAGGGCTCTTAAACATAGGAACTGAAGAAACAAAAGGTAATGAATTAGTAAGAGAATCATATAAATTACTAAAAGAAAAATCAGAAGAGCTAGGAATCAATTTTGTAGGAAATGTAGAAGGAAGAGATGCATTCTCAGGAAAAATAGATGCAATAGTAACAGATGGTTTCACAGGAAATGTATTTTTAAAAACTACAGAAGGACTAGGAAAATTCGTAAAAGTATCATTAACAGAAGGAATAAAGAAAAACTTAATAACAAAAATATGTGCGATTCCATCTTTACCAATAATAAATAGCTTAAGAAAAGCAATGGACTATAAATCATATGGTGGTGCATTATTCCTAGGAGTAAAAAAACCAGTAGTAAAAGCACACGGAAGCAGTGATGAAACATTATTTGAATTTACAATAAAACAAGCAGAACAATTTGTAAAAAACAAGGCAGTAGAAAAAATGAAAGAACAATTTGAACGATCAGTATAAAAAAATAAATATTTTTATATTGTACTTGACAAATAGTAAAACATATAATATAAATGTTACAGAAATCATTAAATTTTAGGAAAAATATATTGATAAACTTGAGAGGAGGTGAACTTAATAAAATGAGTTCAGAAGAAGTATTTGAAAAAGTAAAAGGAATAATTGTTGAACAATTAGGAGTAACTGAAGATACAGTAACAATGGAGGCTTCATTCATAGACGATTTAGGAGCAGATTCTTTAGACATTGTTGAATTAGTAATGGCTTTAGAAGAAGAATTTGACATTGAAATACCAGATGCAGATGCAGAAAAAGTAGTTACAGTAGGAGATGTAGTTGACTACATTAAAGAAAATGTATAATAAAAATAA
>CALXZT010000100.1 GCA_944393315.1 uncultured Clostridia bacterium | reverse complement strand
ATATGATAAATGATATGGACTTAACAAATAAATTAAGGCTTGCAATATGTATGAGTGATAGTAGTTGTACTAATCTAAAATATGATAAACCTGAGATGTATAAGTATTTTGATAGTATGCTAAAAGAAATCGATGAAGAATATAGAACTACTTTAATAAACTTTGCAAAATATCATCTTATAATGTTTGCAATGGCTAAAATTATGGAAATGGATAAAACAGAACAAAATAAGGTGGCTTTGTATTTGGTTAATAAAATAATTTGATTTTAAAATTATAGTTGCTAATAAAAAATATAAAAGACTTGACTTTTGAGAACATTTGTTTTATTATAAAGGCGTAGAAAATAAAAAAGACAGAAATATATAACTGATAGGAGATGAAAATTTTATGATGGAAGAAATTAAGCAAATGCTTATAAATGATAAGATTAATGTGATTAATATGGAAAGAGTGAAAATTCCATCTGGGCAGAAAATCGTATATTTTATTGATACAGATACTGAAAAATTAGTCTTAAAAATGGTAGATGTTACACCTCAAATATTAACTGATGAACCAGAACACGAAATAGATGAAGAACTTCAACAAGAAATTAACTTAAACTCATATAGAATAATTGAAGAAATTAAAATGAGCAAACATTGTCCTAATTTTCCTCAAATAAAAAAGATTGAAAATAAAGATTATATAAAATATATTCAATTAAACAATAGAATTTACTTGCTCTACATTGAGGAAAGATTTGTAGGTGAAACATTAGAAAAATTATTATTAGATATTAAAAAAGAATTCACAATTAGTGAAATTTTAGACTTTTTAATACAAATGGCAAAACATATAAAGATTATGAGTAGTAGTGGCTATGTTCATAGAGATATAAAGCCAAATAATATTATTGTTAATGGTTCAAACTATCATATTATTGATGGAGGTATATGTAAGGATACAAACTCAAATATTAATTTAACAGTTACAGGAAGTGAAATTGGAACTAAAAGATATTTAGCACCAGAACAAGAAAAAATAATTAAAAATTACAACTGGACATTTCAGACAGATTTATATCCATTAGGAATTATTGCTACAGAAATGTTAAATGTAAAAGCTAGAAGGTTTGTCACATCTAATGAAGATATAAGAGACATACAAATAGTAAAGGATTTATGGTTAAGTAAGGATAACAGTGATGTGAGTCAAAAAACATTCAAAAATATTATTGTAACAGTATTGAATAAAATAAAGGCGTTAAGATTTAATAATATAGATGAATGTATACAACAATTAGAAAATATAAAAAAGGAAGTGATATAATATGATATTTATTCAACATGGACCTAGTTGGAAACCAAAAACTGATGAAATTTTAAAAATGAATTTAGCAAAAGGAATAATATGGGATCCACGAGAAGAAAATATAGAAAGAATAAAAGATATTAAAGCTAATAATGAGGATTATAGAAATATTATTAATATGGTTGATCCAAAATTATATTATGCACAATTTAATACTTCGATTCCAAAAAAGTTAGAACAACTAAAATATTACCCTAATGGCACAATTATTGATAGAAATTATTTAAGAGATACTGATAAAGTAAAAAATAATATTTCAGAAATTATAAACTTTGAAAAAAGTTTAGGAGTAAACTATTATGTCTCTCCTACACTATACATTGAAAGTTTTAATGAAAGATTTGTAGATAAAATATATGATATATATGATTGGTTTGATGAAATGACTCCAAATACCCAAAAATTTGCAACATTGTTAGTACATGAGTCGGCATTTGACAATTCAACATATATGAATGAATTTATAGATGATTTTAGTAATTATATTGGCAGATATAATGGAATTTATTTGATAATTGACAGAGATAATTATTCAAATATACGAAATTCTTTCTCTCCAAATAGATTATCAAATGTAATGCAATTTATATATTATATGAAAAGGATGCAATTTAAAGTTATTGTTGGATATTGTGGAATAGAAAGCATAAATTATATGGCTGTTGGAGCAGACGTTATTGGAACTGGTTGGTTTTATTCGCTAAGAAAATTTAATAGAATTGAAAAAGGATTTGAAGAATCATCAAGAATGGGACATCCAAAAAAGAGATATACTTCAATCAATTTATTAAGTGAATTAAAAATAGATGAAGATATTGAGACAATTCCACAACAATATAAAGAAGAATTACAAAAAATAATATTTAATAATAGACCTATCGATGAAAAAATAATAAATAATAGTTACGATACAATACCTACGAATACTGATTTTATTCAATATTTTGATACAATGAATATTTTATCTACACGATTTGAAGATATTACAAATATAGAAGATAAAATTAAGTATTTAGAAGATATAGTAAATAATGCAACCAAGAATATAAAAATATACAATGAAAAACATACACTTGGGCAATTAACATCTAAGCATTTGGAAGATTATAAAAATGCAATCAATTCTTTTAAAAATGATAATTTTATTTAAGTTCAAAGCCAAACTAAATTAAAGTTTGGCTTTTTGATA
>CALXZT010000099.1 GCA_944393315.1 uncultured Clostridia bacterium | reverse complement strand
CAATATATACCTCATTTTTTAGCATATTACAGAGTGTTACTTCATTCCAATTATATCCTGTCTTGTTTTCATCTTGAACGATACCTGTTTTTCTATATCCTAATGGGGATAAATATTGGTGGTTATTCAAATAGTTTACAATCTCTGAACTTCCATGTTCATTTGAATACATATCAAAGATTTTTTCTACAACACTTTTTACTTTTTTATCTACAACTAATTTATTTTTTATACTAGGATGTTTTTTATAACCATAGGCAGCCACACTACACAGATATTCCCCTTGCTTTTGCTTTTCTTTATAAACACTTCTAATTTTTTTTGAAATATCCTTAGCATACATATCATTCATAATTGCTTTAAAAGGTGTTATATCATTATTTGTGCTGTCTAAATATGTATCTATACCATCTGTTATTGCCACATATCTAACATCATTTTTTGGAAAATAATCTTCTATATAAAATCCAGTTTTAATGTAATCTCTGCCTAGTCTTGATAAATCTTTTGTTATGACCATGTTAATAGTTCCATTTTCAATATCTTGTAGCATTTCACAAAAACTAGGCCTTTCAAATGTTGTACCACTTACGCCATCATCAACATATTCTTTTACAAAACCTAAACCATTCTCCTTTACATATCTTTGCAAAATATTTCTTTGATTACTGATACTTTCGCTTTCTTGCTTGTCGCCATCTTCTCTGGATAATCTGATATACATTCCGACTTTAAAGTTTTGGCTTTTTAAATCTAGCATCTGACCTCCTCTGTAATCATCTATGTTTAAATTGTAACGTGCTCAAAATTATTTTGGAATAGTCAATAATAATTACTTTATTTGTGTTTTTAAATTTTCTAAATAGTCTTTAAAAATTAGTCCTATTGTTTCTTTCACATCATTTTTTTCTTCTGTAAATATGCAATATGTATTAAATTCTAGTTGCTTACATTTTGTTTTTTTATCATCTTTACACATACTCGCATCATCTCCAAATTGTTTTTAATAAAATATCTAATACAGAATATTAAAGAAAATGGCTTGTTATGACACTTAAAATAAGTGTATTTGTCAATATACTAACTGCTTCTACATATAAGCCCACTTTGTATAGTAAAAACGAAGTTATTTTAATATTTTTTTGCATAAAAAAGACACCCAATAATGTTTTCACACTATTAGGTGTTATCTTAAGCAACGATTTCTCACTGGAATTTTTGCTTTAGGGTTCCTATTCTAGGACACCCTCTTCTTTTTAACTTTTAATTTGTATTTTCATTCTATACATTGTTCTTCGTCTTTCGTCTTATTTATAGAACTATACCTACTTAATAAATCTATTACTGTCATATAATCATTTGCAACATTATAACTTAATCTTACCTTTGAACTTGTAAAATTTTGTGCATATACTTTATTTAACATCTGCATAATATCATCAAAAAAACCTGTATCATTACATAAAATTATTGGTTTATCGAATTCTCCACTTCTTTTCATTTCAATGGCTGTCATTAATTCATATAAAGTTCCAACTCCACCAGGAAGAAACATTAAAACATCCGAATTATTTATAAGTGCATTTGTTCTATCATTTACATTTTTAGTTAATATTTCTTTATCACAATCTAATTGTTTAAAGTCATCTTTATATATTTCTGGTGCAATTCCAGTAACCCTTCTATTATTTTGCTTAGCAATTCTATATGCAATACCCATTATACCACTATTCATTGCTCCAAAAACTAAATCATTATCCCTTTTAAAGACTAATTGCAATAATTTTTTTGAACTTTCTAAATATTTTCTACTTATGTCATTTGAAGATGAACAACATACTGCTATATTCATATAACTATTAATCTCCCTTCACAATTTGCTATTTTTCTTTATCATTATATCATCAAATATTAATACCATCAACAGCAATTTTTTTTATACAAATTTGCTCTGAATATTGGATCATTTTTAATGCCCAATCTTTGCCAGCTTGGTGTTTTGACACCATTTTTGCTGTTTAGGAAATTTTCCTAAAACCTTTTTTAGCCCGCTGGAAGAAATCTTTCTATTGTATAGAAAAAATCGACTTTTTATTTGATATTTCAGTATTCCTAGCGATTTTTTCGTATACAACAAGGTTAATTTACATTGATACGCACAATAATTGCGAAGCAATTTTGTGCATGTGGATGTCGAAATCTTTGATTTCGTTAACGTCCAATTTTCTTATTTCAATAGTTGCTTTAATATATTATCAATATCGGGAAAAATAATATTTTTCATACCATGATTATACAAATTTAATACCTTTTTTGCTTTACTTATTATTTCATTTTGTAACTTATTTGATAAAGTAATAGCAACCTTATTTTTGATATATTGACTTTCTATATATTCTTCTGTTACTGGAAACATATTTTGTATTAAAAAAGTACTATATATATTTGCAACATATCCAAAAACTATTGTATCTATTGATGTTTTTTTTCCTAATTTAATTTGTTTTTGAATTTTATTTTCATATATCTTTTTATATTTATCAACTTTAGTACTAACTGGAACAAACCATATAATCTTATCATTCTCTTTACTTTTAAAACAATAATAACATGGTCTTTTAATTCCATTTTCTTTATTTTTCATTAATTCTGGATCATCTATAATCTCAAAAAAATCATCTTTTACAAAATAAAAATAGCCTACATCTATTTGCATATCTTTTGCTCCTTATATAAGTTAAGGCTTACCTTTTTTGGTAAGCCCCATTAAAATTTATTCACTCTCTCATTTATACCTCGCTAAAGAGGCAGCGACAAACACATTTATTCACTCTCTCATTTATACCTCGCCAAAGGGGCGGCGACAAACACATTTATTAAAAACAATG
>CALXZT010000098.1 GCA_944393315.1 uncultured Clostridia bacterium | reverse complement strand
TTGGAACAAATTATATGCGAATTATAATTTTGAAAATGATTAATTTTATAGGAGGTTTTATATGGAAAATTCAAGACTCAAATTAGAATATTATAGAGAAAATGATTATTTAATACCTAATGTGGCTATGAGAAATAATAATTTTATGGATTATCTTTGTTACTGGAACGAAAAGTATTATAGGAACGGTTTTGTTGATGGAGTACAGATTACTATAGGCTGTATAAAAGCATAGAGAAGTGAGCGAACATGCTCACTTCTTGTTACAATTATTAGATTAGACGGTTTAGAAATTTTGCTCTTTATACCATTTTGCAAACTCTTTCATTGAATCTATTGACTTATATTTTATCCTATTAGTTCTTTCCTCATCTGTCATTTGAGCTAAAGTTTTTTCATATCCATAAGGCTTAAATATATACCATAAATCTGACCATTTTTTATCTGTATCATTTCCTAATATTTTTTCTGCCAATTTTCCCTCATGTTTTCCCATAAATTGATGTAATTCATTTCCATCGTAATAAGATAAACATTCAGTAAATCCACAATTTCTATTCTCTTTTGATTCCATTAGTTTCAATATGCCTTCTATTCCTATAGTATCTAAAGCAAAATTTACAAAGGCTCTTGGAAAGCCATCTAATTCATCTACCCAAAATCCACAATCCAAAGAAATACATGGCTTGTTTACTAATTTATAAGCTTCCATTACCTTATATTTTGATATGTATTTTATATCATCACTTCTTGGTTCTTCTAATTCATATTCAAATACTTTAAAATTTACTCCTTCTAATTGCTTGTTAGCAGATGCAATTTTTCCTTTATTGTGTGTTACAAAAACTATTTCACCCATTTGTTATTCTCCTTTATAAAATATTTTTCAATTCTACTAAATTATTAATTTCATAAGTTGGCTTTAAATCTGTTTTATTTATAGTGTTCTTGATATTAAACCAGCAAGAATCCATTCCATTTTGAATACCACCTAAAACATCTTTTTCTAATTCATCTCCGATTATAAGCATATCTTCTGTTTTATAAGAGTTTATACTACTAAAAAATTTTGCGAAAAATTCATGGTGAGGTTTCATATGTCCTGCTTCTTCAGCTGTAAAAGTACCACTAATATATTTTTGTGCATTTATTTTACTTAATTTGTTATTTACAGCTATTTTTGGACCATTTGTGACTATATATATTTCATATCGTTTTTCATATAAATATTTTAAAATATCATAAGCATTTTTTATTGGAATGATGTTCTTACTTAAATAATATATATACTTTTGATTTATTTCAACACTTTCTTCAAAAGAAATATCATTAAAAAATTCTAAAAATCTTTGAGCTCTAATCCATTTTGTTTTTTCTTCATTGCTTTTAAATATATAAGGATCTTTTATTTTACCTTCAGCTCGATCTTTCCAAAATTGATTATCCATTTTTATAAAACTTTCTATTCTTTTTGTAGTAGTATTTTCTTTTCTTTCGGTTAATATTTGTCTAATTGCATATCTTCTATTTTCATCGTCATCAATTAGAGTATTATCTAAGTCAAATAGCAATTTTCTATATGTTTTCTGCATAAAAAAATCCTCCTATATGATTATAATACCATATATTGAGGAAATATTTTTGTCACAATTATTTTTTTATTGTATTTTTATCTATATATTTTTCTGCTAAAATTTCATATTCAATAATATCATCTAACTTAAAAAGCCTTATTTCATTTCTTAACTCACAAAATGCTGCAATATACCATTTATCAATATATATAAATAATTCTGCTGGATGTATAATTCTTTCTGTTATTCCTGAGTTTACTGATTTATATTTGATTTTTACTTTATTCTTGTTTGCAATTGCTTTTTTCATAATAAGATACATCTTTTCTTTTACTTTATTTTCTATCTTTAAAAAATTACTATTCTCATTAAGTTGATAACCTCCAAATTTACCAGTATATGATTTTAAGTATATTCCCGCTTGTTCTAGTTCTAATTTGTATTGTCTTATCATTCTTTCAGATACTTCTAGTCTTTCTGCTAAACTCGAGATACTATGTATATTTTTATCTTTTAAAATTTGTAACATATTTAACATATTGGCAACTTTACTCATCTTTTATGGCTCCTTTTTCAATTAAAAAGTTCAAACATATTTCCAAATTCTTTTATATTGTTTTAACTGTTCAGTTTTTTTGATTTGAGCTACTGGGTGATACAAAGGAATTATAGTAAAATCATTTATTTTAATTTCTGGATAATTAGCAATTGTTTCTTTTAAAGTTTTGTTTATAATAAAATTATAACTTTTTGATAATGAGTATAATGGATAATATCCTAATGTTAATATAACTTTTGGCTTAACTACTTCAACTTGTTTTTTTAAGTACTCACTACAATTATCTGTTGATTTCTTTAAATCAATATTATCTCCTCTGTATTTTGAGCCAGTTCTTGCACACATAATTGCATTAGTAATAAATATATCTGCCAAGCTATATGAATTATTAGAAGATTCTTTTATATAATAATCTAATTGTTTTTTTGTATTACTTTTTTCTTGTTCTATTAAATTTTTCCAATTACTTTTTGTGGGATTTTGCATATATAATTGATGTAGTGTTTTCATATCTAAATAAGGTCCCCAGTCTTGTCCAATAATCATAATTTCAGAATTTAATCTATTAAACCAATCTGTCCAAATGGATGGAATATTTTTACTAAAAGTTAGATTATTATATATATTTACTAAAGAACAATCTCTACCACTTTTATTCCTTAGATTAATACATTTTTGACAAGTTCCCATTTCTTCCAACAGTAAATTAAATAATTTATTCTTCATACTGTAACTCCTAATATTTTTAATTTTCAAAGTAAAATGCATATCTAGTATTATCTCTTATAAAATGCTCTTCATAGTTTCCATTACTAGCAGATTTAACAACTTTTCTCCAAAATTCTTGAGCTTGTTTGTTTTTTAGCAAAGTTCTTATTTCCCATTTTCCTTTATATTTTT
>CALXZT010000097.1 GCA_944393315.1 uncultured Clostridia bacterium | reverse complement strand
GAAATGAGAGAACTTGAAAGAGTTGTTATGCTTAAAGTTGTAGATGAAAAATGGATGAATCATATTGACAGTATGGATGAACTAAAAAATGGTATTGGTCTTCGTGCTTATGGCCAACAAGATCCTGTTGTAAAATATAGAATTGAAGGTATGGATATGTTTGAAGAAATGATTTCAGACATAAAGGTAGATGTAACTAAAATCTTGATGAATATTAGGCAACAAGGAGAAGCAAGAAGACAAGAAACTGTAAAAATTACAGGTGCAGCTTTAGAAGCAATTAAGAGTGTTGATGGTGGTTCAAAGATTGGAACAGATGTTGATAGAACGATTAGAAATGATGGCCCAAAAGTAGGTAGAAATGATCCATGTCCATGTGGGTCGAACAAAAAATATAAAAATTGCTGTGGTAGAAACAAGTAAAATAGGTAGTTACAGAGGTTAGCAGATAATTATATTTTATATTTTGTCAACGAATTGTCAACCTTAAAAACTGTATAATAAATAAATTAAAAGAGTTAGTATACATATGATATTGTGCTAACTCTTTTAATTATAATATTATAAATGTAATATAAAAAAGGGAGGTTTTGTATGATAAGTATAAGAAAAAGAGGACAAGTGTACCAATATTCATTTGAAATATCAAAGGTTGATGGAAAGAGAAAAAGAAAGAGTAAATCTGGATTCAAAACGAAAAAAGAAGCTATGGAAGCTGGAATTATAGAGTACAATAACTATTTTAATAATGGTTGTAACACAAGAGATGAGAAAATATCATATAGTGATTATTTAGATTTATGGATTGAAGATTACAAGCAAAATATGAAGTATAATACCATACGAACATATAAAAGTATAATAGAAAAGTATTTAAAACCTAATTTAGGGCAATATAGATTATCTGGAATAACAAGTTATCAATTGAATAACTTTATCATTGGATTATGCAATAAATATGATTATTCAAGAGATTATATAAGGAATATATTGAAAGTATTAAAAGTTTCTTTTAGAGATGCAACAGATTTATATGGTTTTATTAATTATAATCCAACATTAACTATAAAAGTACCAACTAAATATGTAAAAAAAATCGAATAAATAAGCATCATTTATATAACCAGGAAGAAATAGACAAAATTCTAATAAGATTCAAGAAAAATGATGTATTTATATATGCTTTCTTAACAGCTTGCTATACAGGGTTGAGAACAGGTGAAGTATTTGCATTAACTTGGGATGACATAGATTTTGAAAACAAAATTATAAAAGTAAAACATAATGTTTATGCTAAAAACAAAGATAACAAAGGCAAATGGTATATAGGAGATACCAAAACAGAAACAGGAGAAAGACAGATCTATATTTGTAATACATTACTAAAAATACTAGAAGGATATAAGCAAAGACAAACTATAAACAAGAAAAGATGTGGTACTGATTATTATAGCCACTATTTAGAAGAAGTAAAGAATAAATATGGTAAAATAACTGAATATAGAATAATTGAAGTAAGAGGAAAAGTCAGATTATCTAATAAAATAAATTTAGTATTCGTTAATAAAAAAGGAAAATATTCTGGAACAGATAGTATTAGATACCCATTTAAAATTATTCACAATGAATTTGGATTAAATAATTGTAGATTTTATGATTTAAGAGGAACTTATGCAACTAAAATATTACATGGTGGAGCAGAAATAAGAGATGTTGCAGATTTGCTTGGGCATAGCAAGATAGAAACTACTGAAAATTATTATATATCAAGTACAGAAGAAACAAGAAAAAAAGCAAATGAATTTTTAGAAAAAACAATTCAATCAGATGTTATAAATGATATTATAAATTTTGAGGAATTTCTATAAAAAGATTGAATCTTTTGTATATGTATATTGCGACGCAAATGTTCGCGATATTAATTGGAAGTGTTTGGAAAAACACTTCCTTTTTTTCAACTTTTGTGATAAAATACGAAAAAAAGTAACGATGGAGGAATAATGAAATCTAGAAATGCAAACGAAACAATATTAGGATATTTTTATCAGTTTGATAAAACAATTATAGAGATACTTAAACAAACTGATGACAATAATATAATAACTGTTGAAGGGATAGAAGATATAGATGTAGAAAAAACAAATGAAGTAGAAACAATACAATGTAAGTATCATGAAGCATTAGAATATAATAATTCCTCAATAAAAAAAGCAATTATTCTTTTATTAAGAAATTATGTTAATAATCCACAAGCAAATTATAAATATACGCTATACGCATATTTTAAATCAGGAAATGAAAAACTAAAATTGCCGTTAAATCTAGATTATTTAAAAAGTAATTTTCTAGAGTATAAAGAGAATGGCAAAGAACATAAAGTGTATGAAGAATTAAATGTTGATAATACAAATTTAGAAAAATTCATTAAAGTTTTAAATATTGAACTAATAGATACAGATTATCAAGAACAAAAAAATAATGTGATAAAATTATTAATGCAACAATTCAATTGTACAGAGACTGATGCAGAAAATTTTTATTATGGAAATGCTATAAATGAAATTATAAAATTAGCGACCAAATCAGAGATAACTCAAAGAAAAATAAATAAAAAAGATTTTATAACAAGAATAAACAAAAAAGAAGTTTTATTTAATAATTGGATTAATGAATTTATAGGAAGAAAAAATTTATTGAAAAAATTGAGAAATGATTATTTTACATATACGAATATTTCACCAAATGAAAGAATTTTTTTGATAGATTTTGGAAATGAAAAAGAATTTGAATTGAAAGAAATTATCAATTGTATTATAAAAAAATGGACGAAGATATTAAAAAGAGAAAGCAATTCTTATTGTCCATACATTTTTATAAATAATTATGATAAAAATAAGTTGATTGAACTGAAAAAGGATTTATATAGTGATGGAATAAAATTTATTGATGGATTTACTTTTGATGGTGCTGAATTTAATGTTAAAGAAATTTGTAAAAAAGCAGATTATAATAATGGTATTAAGATTAAATTTATCAATAAAATAGAATTTTTAGATGAT
>CALXZT010000096.1 GCA_944393315.1 uncultured Clostridia bacterium | reverse complement strand
AAAAAATAATGCCTTGCTGTTCGAGAGCAAGACATATTCTGTAAGACTTAATGTGTATTAAGCTTTCAAAATAAGTCTTACCATAAGATAATTATAAGATATTATCATAGGATGTGTCAAGGGGTAAATTGACAACTTACGCCTTTAATTTGTCTTTGTATATACTACTTGTCCTTTTTATTGAAATAAAAAACAATTATTAATCATAACTCTACTACTTGTATTAGAAATAACATTTTGTGTTGTTAAAATCACTCTTGCACCTCCTTGGTGCCCCCCTTCTCCTGTTGGATTATAAAGTGTTATTAACATTACTAGCTCTGGATCATCTACTGGTGAAACTGCTGCAAAAGATGCAACATATTTCCCTGTATTTACTCCATCTTCCGAAGTCCCCGTTTTTCCTCCTATTCTATATCCTGCTACTCTTGCATTTTTGCCAGTTCCCTCACTTACTACACTTTCCATCATAGATAATATTTTTTCTGAAGTTTCTTTTGTTATTACTTGTTCTCCAAATTTTGGCTCGATTTCTGTTTCTTCTCCTGTTTGACTATTAATTGTAGCTTTTACTATTCGTGGCATAACATAAGTTCCGCCATTTGCAACTGTTGCTAGTGCTGTTGTCATTTGCAACGGTGTTATTTCAAATCTCTGGCCAAAACTTATTGTTGCAAGCTCTACCGGTCCACACTTTTCCTCTTTTACAAATATTCCTTTTGCCTCTCCAGGAAGGTCAATTCCTGTTTTTCTAAAAAAGCCAAACTTTTCTAAGTAATCATAATATTTTTCTACACCTATTTTTTGTCCTAGTCCTATAAATACAGGGTTACATGAATTCATTAATGCTTGCCTTAAACTTTGAGAACCATGTGGTCTATAATATCTCCAACATCTTATTCTAGCACCTGCTATTTGTATAGAGCCTGAGCAATTAAATTGTCCTTCTGTATCTGTGTCTGCTATTCCTTCTTGAATAGCTGCAGAGGCTGTTACTATTTTGAATACTGAACCTGGCTCATAGGTATCTGATATAGCTTTATTTCTCCACATTGCTTGCAAATTTTTGCTTTTGTCTTCTTGACTTAATGAACTCCATATACTTTTTAATTCTTCTGTGTTTATGGTATATGGATCATTTAAATCATATCCTGGGTATGTTGCCATAGCTAAAATGTCTCCTGTCTTAGGATTCATAATTATTATGCTCCCACCATCTGTGCAATTATTATCAATGCACGCCTCTTCTAAGTATTTTTCGACAATTGATTGTATCGTCAAATCTATTGATAGTACTATACTGTCTCCATCTATTGCTGCTATATAGTCTTCTCCCTCTGTCCCTATTTCTCCTCCTTTTGCATCTGTCATCTTTTCAATACTCCCATTTGTTCCCTTAAGTATTGTATTATATTTGGCTTCTATTCCATCTAGTCCTTGATTATCACTTCCACAAAAACCTATTACTTGACTTGCTAGATTGCCATAAGGATAGTATCTTTTTGTGTCTTCATCTATGTTTATTCCTTTTTGTATATTATTTTCCTGCATCCATACTCTTAACCTATCTGTTTTTTCTTTTTCCACTTTTCTTACTATTGTTTCTATTGAACTATTTTTATTTACTTTTTTTAATGTGTTTTCATAATCTAATTCAAATATACTGCTTAAGGCTTGTGCCACCTTCTCTTTTTCTTGTTTTTCAATTTGAGTTGGGTTTACTGTAACAGATTCTACATTAGCTGATACCGCCAGTATGTATTTTTTTGAATTATCATAAATAGTTCCTCTTTTGGCTGTTATACTTCTGCTTAAACTTTGCTGATTTGTAACTTTTTCTATTAAAAATTCTCCTTGTATAAATTGGATGTACCATATTCTTATTATTAAAAGTATAAATATTATTCCTACAACAAATAATGCATTCTTCATCTTTTTCTTATTAGATATTTTCATACTAATCATATAATCACCTATTTTATTTGTATGTAAAAACAACCATTCTATAACAAAAAATTGCAATTAGAATTACTAATTGCAATTATAATCCGAAGCTTACGCCTAATGCATCATTTACTTTATTTATAATAGTCATATCATCTATATGACCTATTTTTTCTTTTAGTCTACTCTTATCTATTGTTCGAATTTGCTCTGTAAGTATTACAGAATTACTTTTTAGTCCTTTTGTATTTTCATTTAATTCTATGTGTGTTGGTAACTTTGTTTTGTTTGTTTGTGAAGTGATTGCTGCTGCTATTACTGTTGGACTGTATTTATTACCTAAATCATTTTGTATAATTAAAACTGGCCTTATTCCTCCTTGCTCTGAACCAATTACAGGGCTTAAATCAGCATAAAACATATCTCCTCTTTTTATCACCATCTTCTTCACTCCTAAACTAGTATATTTTCAAGCTTGTTTGATTTTACATTTAAATCTTAGTTTGAAGTAAAGTAAATAGCGAATTTTATATGTTGGTACTTACACTACAATTTTCAAATGCTACTACATCTTGCTTGTTCGTGCTATTTATCTCTACCTCATTATATAATATGTAAACTGTCGTTTTTTCGTTATTATCTTTTATTTCTAATTTGGTTGGTTTACATGTTTGTTTATCTATATATAGCGCTTTATTTTTAGTATATTTATTTTCATTTTCACTTTTTGTTTTCATTATTATTTGATTTTCTTCTTCTATAAATTCTGATTCTTGATTTGCTTTATAATTTTCAATAAAACATATTAAATCTAAACAATTATCTCCTAAATAACTATAATTTTCAAAAATCGTACTTAAATTTAAATTACTGTTTTCTAATTTAAGGTTTGTTCCATCATTTGTTATTTTTATTCCTGCAATATTGCTTGGTTCTATTACCTCTTGTCTTATTATATTTGGGCTTACATATTGTTGACTTAATATATATTTGTTATTGTTTTTATTACTTATTACTTCCACTGTAACTTTTAAATCATAAGAACTAATATTTAAAATGTAATCTACAATTTCTTGACTAGTTTTAGTATTTCCATTTTTGAAAACTTTAGCCGTATTTTTAGAAAAAATTATTGTTGCAATTATTTTTCCAATTATTATAATTAATAATATTAACCAATATTTCTTTTTTATAA
>CALXZT010000095.1 GCA_944393315.1 uncultured Clostridia bacterium | reverse complement strand
GGAGAAAGATATTTTTCATATAGAATTTTAAGAGGAGTAAAAAATAGATTTGGGTCAACAAATGAAATAGGAATGTTCGAAATGAAACAAGAAGGAATGTGTGAAATACTCAATCCATCAGATATATTAATATCTGAAAGAGAGGATAATCCTGCTGGTTCATGTATAGTCTCATGCATGGAAGGGACAAGACCAATACTTGTGGAATTACAAGCTTTAACATCAAAAAGTGTATTTGGTTTTCCAAAAAGAACAGCAAATGGAATAGATTTCAATAGATTAACATTATTAATAGCTGTTCTAGAAGAAAAAGCAGGAATGATGTTAGGAACACAAGATGTATACTTAAATGTAGTTGGAGGAATGAGAATAAATGAGCCAGCATTGGATTTAGGAATAATGTGCACAGTTGCATCTAGCTTTAAAAATATACCAATAGCAAAAGACACCGTAATAATGGGAGAGGTAGGATTAACTGGAGAAGTAAGAAGGATTAACCTTATTGAAAAAAGGATAAAAGAAGCTGAAAAGTTAGGGTTCAAAACATGTATAATCCCAGAAAGTAATAAAAAAGTCTTGAAAGATAAATACAAATTAGATATAATAGGCGTGAAGGATATAAAAGAAGCAATGCAGAAATTAGGATTAAGATAAAATGGAAAATGTGGAGGCTCTAATTTCTAAATTTCAATCTTATAATATTAATTTAAAATAAATTTGAAAATTAGAACTGTCATTTTTCCAAAAAATCTAATAGCAAAGAGGTGAACAAAACGTGCAAAACAAAGATGAAAACATAACTGAAGTACTAAAGAAAATTGCACCAGGAACCCAAATAAGAGAAGGTCTTGAAAGCATATTAAGAGCAAAAACAGGAGCTTTATTATTAATAACAGATAATCAAGACATAATAAAAGAAGTAGTAGATGGAGGCTTTTATATAAATGAAGACTACACTTCATCAAAACTATATGAACTTGCAAAAATGGATGGTGCAATAGTACTAAGTGGAGATTTCAAAAAAATATTATTTGCGAATGCACAACTAATACCATCACACGAAATACCAACTGTTGAAACAGGGACAAGACATAGAACAGCAGAAAGAACAGCTAAACAGACGGGAGAATTAGTAATAAGTATTTCACAAAGAAGAAATATAATCACAGTATTTAAAGGAAACTCAAGATATGTACTTGAAGATACTGAGGCAGTTTTAAATAAAGCCAATCAAGCACTTCAAACACTGGAAAAATATAAAAAAGTATTTGATAACAAACTAAATATTTTAAATGAATATGAATTTAACGATATAGTAACTTTAGATAATGTATTAACAGTAATACAAAGAGCAGAAATGGTAAAAAGAATAGTAGAAGAAATACAAAGTAACATATATGAGTTAGGAGCAGATGGAAGGTTAGTAAATATGCAACTTCAAGAATTAATAGGTGGATTATATAAAGAAGAAGAACTTATTATAAAAGATTATATAATAATTAATCCTAAGGAAAATATTGGAGTTGAAGACATAATAACAAAATTATCAGAGTTAAGCTATGAAGAATTAAGAAATTTGTCAAATATTGCTAAAATAATAAAATATGAATTTGTAGATGCATATGAAGAGGTAGCTGTATATCCTAAAGGGTATAGAATATTAAATAAAATACCAAGAATGCCAGTTACCATTGTAGAAAATCTTGTAAAATCCTTTAAATCCTTCCAACACATACTAGCAGCTGAAATAAACGACTTAGATGATGTAGAAGGAATTGGAGAGGTTAGAGCAAGAACTATAAAACAATCATTACAAAGGATGCAGGAACAATTTGTATTTGAAAATATAAATTTATAAAAAGAAAGGATAGATAATCAATGAAAAAAACAGAAAAAGTATTTATAATAATAGCATTAATACTTGTAATAGTATTAATAGGAGGGGTATGTTATGGTTACTACAAAAAAGCAACAGAAAAAATAAAAAATCCACTAGTAACAATGGAGGTAGAAGGATATGGTACAATAAAACTAGAATTATATCCAGAGATGGCACCAAACACAGTAGCAAATTTTGTAACACTAGCAAATAATGGATTTTATAATGGAACTACTTTTCACAGAATAGTAAAAGACTTTATGATCCAAGGAGGAGGATACACTATTACAGAGACAACTGACGAAGAAACAGGAGAAACAACAAAAGAGCAAACAATAAAATCAGTAACTTTAGCAGATTTAGGATATGAAGGAAGTAATAAATCAGAAAATTATACTATAAAAGGAGAAATGGCAGCAAACGGATATAAAAATACTTTAAAACACGAAGAGGGAGTAATATCAATGGCAAGAGCAGATTATACAAGCTATTCATCATCACTTAAAGAAGAATCTTATAATTCTGCTACAACACAATTTTTTATAATGACTAAAAAGACAACTAGCTTAGACGGATACTATACAGCATTTGGAAAGGTAATTGAAGGATTAGACATTGTTCATAAAATAGAAAATGCTGAAGTAGAAAAAACTGAAGAAGAAAACGATGAAGAAAGCACACCAGTAGAAGACATAATAATAACTTCTGTAACAGTAGATACACAAGGCATAAACTATGGAAAACCAGAAACATTAGAACCATTTAATATTTATTCATGGTATTTAGGACAATAAATAAAAACCGTTATTATAATAGTTATATTATAGTAACGGTTTTTAAATAGTGGTGTGAGAGAGAAGAAACACATTAAGTGCCATCCTCTGCTCAATCAAAATAAAATATTATGGTTTTTCTTTTTTATTTTGACATAGAATTTAGTTTTTTTGATAAACTAGATTTTTTTCTAGCTGCTGTATTTTTAACAATAACACCTTTTGTGCAGGCTTGATCAATTTTTTTAGTAGCTTCTGAAAATAGGGTTTTAGCTTCTTCTAAATTTCCGGCTTCAACAGCTTGCTCGAATTTCTTTACAGCAGATTTATAACCAGATTTAATCATATTATTTCTTAAAGTTTTCTTTTCAATGATTTCAACTCTTTTTTTTGCTGATTTAATGTTTGGCATATTAGCACCTCCTCTAATGCAAATTAAACTATAACGCATAACATTATAACACATAAAGAAAAATTTGGCAAGGTCTAAAAAAAGTTTTTACAGCTTTCTTTAAGTTTAAAAGTAAATTCCAGATTTGTCCTAAAACTGGAATTTAGTCTTGGAATGAAATTCCAGCAATCTGGA
>CALXZT010000094.1 GCA_944393315.1 uncultured Clostridia bacterium | reverse complement strand
TTTCCTGCATTTTCAAAATTTATATATAAAACATCATCAAAACATTCTTTTCCAAATTCTTGTAAAATCCAAGTTTTACCAACTTGTCTTGCCCCTTTTAAAATAAGTGGTAACCTATCTTTTTTATTTTTCCATTCTTTTAATTCTGTTATAATTTTTCTATACATACTATCAGCTCCTTTTTATTAACCTATAGCCAAAATCACATTTTCTTGACCAGCAATCACAAACTTGTTCACATTTTCTTGACCAATATATGCATATTATATCACATTTTCTTGACCATATACAAGATTTTTATGAATTTTTATCATTTTAAGACATCAATTTATATTAATTTTTCAATATCTACTTTTAAATCAAATTTTACAGTTTTATCACTATAAATCCATATAGTGTCAATTATATTTTCTAAAACATATCTGCTAGGCACTTCTGCAGATATGACCTCATCAAAATATTCCATTGTTGCTTTTAGTTTTATTACTTTTTGTTTTAAAAATTCTTGTTCTTCATTTTGTAAAATTTGTTGTAGTTTTTCTATTCTACTTGTCTTTTCTATCTCTAATTCTTTATATGAATCTTCTATCATCTGTTTTTGATACCCATTTGTATTATTGGCTAAATCTTTTATTTTTTGATTTAATAATACTTTATATTCTGCTTTTAACATCTCAATTTCAAACTTAATTTTTTCTTTATTGGTTTGCTCTTTATTAGTTTTAACTTCAATTTCTATTTTATTTATCTCATCTTGATATCTTTCTTTAGTAAATTTTAGAAATTCTTTTAAATGAATGATGATATCACTTTCCTTTATTTCATGGCATTTACATCTTGCTTTTCCATAAGTTCTATACTGCGAACATTCATATCCTTTTTGCTTTTGTTTTCTATTCATTGTAATTCCACTTACTCCAAAGCCACAATCACCACATCTAATTAATCCTGAAAAAGCATAATTTCTTTTTCTTGTTCCTGATGTAGATTTTGATTTTGCTTTTCTTTTTCGTATATTTTGTGCCAGTTCAAAAGTTTCTTTTGAAATAATTGCTTCGTGATGATTTTCAAATACGAAGTGTTCTTTCTCTGGAAGTTTGATTGCTCTGCCTCGTATAGAAATTGTTTTCTTTTTATGAGTTCTTAAAGTTCCTGTATATACATCATTGTTTAGTATATTACTTATCATATATGTTGACCATAACTCTTGTACTGGATGTTTATATATTCTTCCTCTCTCTAAATGTTTTCGCCTATAATATACTGATGGAGTTGGATAATTATATTTACTATTTAAAATATCACAAATCTTTTTTCTGCCTAATCCTTCTTCAACATATAATTTGTATATTAGTTCTATAACTGGTCTAATTTCTTCATCTACATATAGTTTTGTAACATCTTCTTTATCTTTTACATAGCCAAAATAATTCCCCATTACTAATCTTCCAGTTTTTTGTTTAGAATACATATGGTCTCTTGTTTTTCTTGAACAATCTTTTACATATCTTTCATTAAACCAAGTTGTAATTCCAATGGTGTCATCTCTATCGTTTAAGACATCATAAGTTCCTCCCATTTCAGAAACTAAAATTAAGTTTTTCTGCATATTTTTAAATTCATCAATAAGTACCAAAACTTTTCCATTGTTTCTTCCTATTCTTGATAAGTCTTTTGCTATAACTACATCAATTTTTCCTCCCTTTACTTTTTCTAACATCTTTGTGAACTCAGGTCTATTAAAGGTATATCCCGAAACATTGTCATCTATGTAGAAGTCCTTATCTTCGATAATCCAATTACGAGTAAAAGCATAATCTTTAATAATTCTTTTTTGTTCTTCTATACTCGAATAATTTTCCTTATCCTCATCTCTAGACAATCTACAATATCCGTGCAACTGTCATTTCCCCTCCTTTTGCCTGATATTGCTCTTGTTCTATGTTAGCATACATTGTCCGTCAATTCCACTTGTTTTGTAACTATTTTTTTGAGAACTTCGGGATAATTCTCTTCTCCTGTTACAAATATTCCTATTTTATACTTTTGTTTCTTATATTCTTTTATTTTATCTTGTATTTCTTGAATTTTTAACTCTTCTTCAGTTAAATAAATTTGCATATATTTTACATTAGAGATTTCATTAGAAGTAATTTGCATATTATTTAACTCCTTCATAATATTTCTCTCTAAATATTATGCAAAAAGAAATATATTAATTTCTTTTTGTCTGAAAATTACTTCTAAAATCTAATACTTATATTTTTCCAAAACCATTTATAACCACCTCCTATTATTAAGAACACTTAAAAAATTTCAAATGGGTACTTCTAATAATAAGAGTCTAAATTTTTTCATTAAATGTTGCAATTTTTACTATTTTTATTTACTATTTTTTAAGTTTCTTTATTATATACATTCCATTTCGTTATATAAATGTCCAAAAAATAAGAAATATAGTTTTATCAAATACAAAAAAGAGGCATTACCCTCTTTTTTGGCATACTTATAATTCTTTGTATTGGGACTATTTACTAGCTACTATTCCATAGTACCTTCTTCTAAGTAAAATTCCCTTATTAGTTGTATTGTTTTCTATGTATTGATTTAATATTTGCATATCAATATTATTTTCTATAAGATTATTGTTTTCATGTTCTTCTGAAAAATCATTCAATATTGGGGTTTTTAGTAACAAAGCCAATAGATCATCTTTAGTTTTATAATATTCTCTTTCATATATTGGTATTAATTCAACATTTTTAAAACCTGCATCTAATATATTTTCATAATCTATTTGACTTATTGGATTTGTATCATTAAATGCTTGTCCTCTATTAAATAATCTTTTTAATTGCCAACAATCTAATTTGTCTACTCCTCTTACAAGTAATAAACCATCTTTTTTTAGTGTTTTATAAATTTGTCTTGCATCAATACAAGTATTTCTTGCTACTACAATATCAAAATAATTATCTTCTGTATCCATATTCAAGTTATCCATTATTCTGAATTTAATATTTTTCTTGTTAACTTTTTTTAAATTTTTATTAGCTGTCTTAATCATTTCTGGTGAAAAATCCGTTCCAACTATTTCTAACACTTCTGGAAATTCATCAATTAATATCTCTCCTCCACCTGTTCCTAGATCCAATATTCTAGATTTTTTTGTTGCTTTTTCATTCAATATTTTAGATATATCCCAATTTGTTAAACTCTCTGTCTCACAATTTATCTGACTAAAATCCCAATTTTTTATTTTATTATAATAATTAAATTCATTGTCTTTCATCAAAAGATCCCTCCTCTCTATTCTCTATCTAGCATATACAACTTCGCCATATTGTGAAATACTTTCCAAAAATCCACTAGGGTCGTCTTCATCAATTAGTAATACTGGCTCAATATCATTTGAAATAGATCTTCTTAATTTAAAAAGTTTTGCCAT
>CALXZT010000093.1 GCA_944393315.1 uncultured Clostridia bacterium | reverse complement strand
TAGTTTCATTTTTTTGAGACATTTTTATTTACCAATACTATTATTTTTTGAGACATTTTCACTTACCAGTCACAATTCCATAAAAAATTCAAAAAAAAAGTATTGTAACTTTTTACTGCATAAGTTATAATAATTATCGAATAAACTAAAGAGTAAAGGAGATGCACTTATGGAAAATGATGAGTTAAGAATAAAACAAATGATAGATGAATTGGTAGAAAAAGCTAAAATAGCTTCAAAAGAATATTTAAAGTTAGACCAGGAAACAGTAAATAAAATAATAAAGGCAATGTCGATGGCAGGTTTAGAACATCATATGGAGCTTGCAAAAATGGCTGTAGAGGAGACCGGTAGAGGAGTTTACGAAGACAAAATTACAAAGAATATGTTTGCTACTGAATATGTTTATCATAGTATAAAATATGAAAAAACAGTAGGAGTAATCAAAGAAAATGATGAAGAGGATTATGTAGAAATAGCAGAACCAGTAGGAATAATAGCAGGAGTAACTCCAGTTACAAATCCAACATCAACAACAATGTTCAAATCAATAATTGCTGCGAAAA
Source organism: uncultured Clostridia bacterium (assembly GCA_944393315.1). Taxonomy (GTDB): domain Bacteria; phylum Bacillota; class Clostridia; order TANB77; family CAG-508; genus CAG-269. The sequence goes on along the minus strand of CALXZT010000093.1, from coordinate 3,031 downwards.
CAAGAAACGTAATAATATTTGGATTTCATCCATCAGCCCAAAAATGTTCATCAGAAGCAGCAAGAATTTTAAGAGATGCAGCTGTAAAAGCAGGTGCTCCAGAAAATTGCATATTATGGGTGGAAGAGCCATCAATTACAGCTACTAGATTTTTAATGAATCATCCTGATGTTAATTTAATATTAGCAACAGGAGGCACAGGAATGGTAAAATCAGCTTATTCTTGTGGCAAACCAGCATTAGGGGTAGGCCCTGGAAATGTACCTTGTTATATTGACAAAACAGCTAAACTAAAAACTTCAGTTAATGACTTAGTAATGTCAAAAGCTTTTGACAATGGAATGATATGTGCATCAGAACAAGCGGTTTTGGTAGATAAAGAAATATATCAAGAATTTGAAAAATTAATGAGAGAAGCAGGGTGTTATTTTGTTAACCAAGAAGAAAAGGAAAAACTAAAATATAGTATGTTTGAACAAGAAGGATTAAAACTAAAATCACATGTACCAGGTAAAAGCGCATACACAATAGCAAAAGAGGCAGGATTTGAGGTGCCACAAGACACAAAGGTTTTAGTAGTTTATGAAGAAGGAATAGGAGAACAATACCCATTCTCAAAGGAAAAACTAAGCCCAGTATTAACATATTATATAGTAGAAAATAAAGAAGAAGGAATAGAAAAAGCAGAAAGGCTAATCGAATTTGGTGGACTTGGACATTCGGCAGTAATACATTCAGAAGATAGTGAAACAATACTCGAATTTTCAAACAGGATGAAGGCAGGAAGAATAATTGTAAATTCACCATCAACACATGGAGCAATTGGTGACATTTACAATACAAATATGCCATCATTAACACTTGGATGTGGTTCGTTTGGGGGAAACTCAACAACAGCAAATGTATCAAGTGTAAACTTATTAAACATAAAAAGAGTTGCGAAAAGGAGAGTAAATATGCAATGGTTCAAAGTACCTGAAAAAATATATTTTGAAGCAGGTTCAATTGCTTACCTAGAAAAAATGCCTGATATAGAAAGAGCATTTATAGTAACAGATGAATCCATGATAAAATTAGGATATATAGATAAAATATTATATCATTTACGCAATAGACAAAAATATGTACATTCTGAAATATTTGCAGATGTAGAATCAGATCCATCATTTGAAACAATCAAAAAGGGAGTAGCAGCAATGCAAAGCTTTCAACCTGATGTAATAATTGCAGTAGGTGGAGGAAGTCCAATAGACGCAGCTAAAGGGATGTGGTTATTTTATGAGCATCCAGATGCTGATGTAGAAGGACTAAAACTTAAATTTATGGATATCAGAAAGCGTACTTATAAATTCCCTAAGTTAGGGATAAAATCAAAAATGGTAGCAATTCCAACAACTTCAGGAACAGGTTCAGAAGTAACTTCATTTGCTGTAATCACAGATAAAGAAAAAAATAAAAAATATCCATTAGCAGATTATGAATTAACACCTGATGTTGCAATAATAGATCCAGAACTAGTAATGACTTTACCAAAAAGTATTACTGCAGACACAGGGATGGATGTATTAACACATGCATTAGAAGCATATGTATCTATAATGGCATCAGATTATACAGATGGATTAGCTGAAAAAGCAGTAGAATTAGTATTTGAATATTTAAAACAAGCATATGAACATGGTGAAGATAGGGTCGCAAGAGAAAAAATGCATAATGCAAGTACAATTGCAGGAATGGCATTTACGAATGCATTTTTAGGACTAAACCATTCTATTGCACATAAAATAGGTGGAGAATTCCATTTACCACATGGAAGAATAAATGCAATTTTATTACCATATGTAATAAAATATAATGCAAGTAGACCAACAAAATTTGTATCATTCCCGAAATATGAATTTTTTATAGCTGATAAAAAATATGCGAACATTGCCAAACGTTTAGGATTAAAAGCAGAAACAACTGAAGAAGGAGTGGAATCTTTAATTAATGCAGTAAGAGAACTAAATGAAAGTTTAAATATTCCAAAGAGCTTCCAAGAAGCAGGAATTGATGAAAAAGAATTCATGGCCAAATTAGATTTGTTAGCAGATAGAGCATTCGAAGACCAATGTACAACTGCAAATCCGAGAGTACCATTAGTAGAAGAAATTAAGCAAATATTACTAGATAGTTATTATGGGAAATAATTAATAAAAAGAAAACGAAATATTAAAAAACTATTTTTAACATAAAAGTTTAAAAATAGTTTTTTACATTTTAAGTTCAAAAATTTTCTAATAAAAGAATGAATAAAAATTGTCAGATAAAAAGACATTTTATAAATAAAGAAGAGGGAATTATGTAAAATTCGTCGAATAATATAATTATGTATATTAAAATAAAGAAAGCGGGGCAAAAATGATACGATATAGTGATGAAATACTAGAAGACATAAGACAAAGCAATGACATAGTAAATATAATATCACAATATGTAGCATTAAAACGAAAAGGAAGAAATTACTTTGGACTATGCCCATTTCATAATGAAAAATCACCATCATTTTCAGTATCTCCAGATAGACAGATATTTCATTGCTTTGGATGTAATGCAGGAGGAAATGTATACACATTTTTAATGAAAATCGAAGGAATTAGTTTTAAAGAAGCAGTAGAACAATTAGCAGAAAGAGCAAATATACAATTACCAAAACTAGAAACATCAGAAGGAAGTTTAAAAGAGGAATTAAAAGCAAAAGTATTAAAAGTTAACGAATTTTCAGCAGAATACTATCATCAAAATTTATACAAACCAACTTCAAAAATTGTACAAGAATATATAAAAAAACGAAAACTAAATAACGAAACATTAAAAAGTTACAAGTTAGGGTATTCGGGAAAATATGACGAGTTATACCAAGCATTAAAAAAAGAAGGCTTTAGCGAAAAAGAAATCCTAGAATCAGGATTGGTTAAAAAAAATGATAAAGGTAGATATTACGATTTTTATCAAAATAGATTAATGATACCAATTTGTGATATAAGAGGAA
>CALXZT010000092.1 GCA_944393315.1 uncultured Clostridia bacterium | reverse complement strand
CAAGAAGAACAACAGGAGCATGTGCAAAACATCAAAGAGATATAACATTAGCTGTAAAAAGAGCAAGACATATTGCTATTTTACCATATACACAAGACTAATAAACATAAATTACTTTCAAAATTTTAATTTTGAGTAAATGGTTAAATATTTTAAAACAATAATTATGTCGCAATGGGAATTCTATTGCGACATTTTTAAAAGTAAATATATTTAAACATAGTTTATGTAAATTGTAATAATTTGCATATAGTAATTCAAGGAAAGGAGAAATGTTAGTCATAATGACTAACATAAACTATCAATGAGTCAAATAAAAGAAGAAATATTAAACTTATCAAAAAGAGTAGAAAAAGAATTAAAACCAATATTTGAAAACATAGAAAAAATATCTGAAATAAATAGTGAAAAAGTATTAGACGCCTTTCAAAATTGTAATTTATCAGATATGCATTTTAATACTTCAACAGGTTATGGAATTTGCGAGCCAGGAAGAGACAAAGTAGAAGAAATATATGCAAAAGTATTTAAAACAGAAGATGCACTAGTAAGAGTACAACTAATTTCAGGTACACATGCACTAGCCATAACATTATCAGGTCTATTACGACCAGAAGACACAATGTTAAGTATAACAGGAGCACCATATGATACACTTCAAACAGTAATAGGAATAAGTAAAGAAGAAAGCAAAAGCTCATTAAAGACATATGGAATAAAATATGAGCAAATAGAATTATTAGAAAATGACTTTGATATAGAAGCGATAAGGGCAAGATTATCAAGACAAGATGTAAAACTTGTAGAAATTCAGCGTTCAAGAGGATATTCAACAAGAAAAAGCTTAAGTATAGAGAAAATAGAAAGAGCAATAAAGGCAATAAGAGAAGTTAATAAAGAAGTAATAATAATGGTAGATAATTGTTATGGTGAATTTGTGGAAGAAAAAGAACCAACAGAAGTTGGAGCAGATATTGCAGTAGGCTCTTTGATGAAAAATTTAGGAGCTGGTATTGCGACAAGTGGAGCATATATAGTAGGAAGAGCAGATCTAATTGAACTTTGTGCCGAAAGATTAACAGCGCCAGGAATAGGAAAAGAAATAGGGCCATCACTTAATCAAAATTCATTAATATTGAAAGGCTTATTCTTTGCACCAAGTGTAGTAGCAAGTGCAGTAAAAACAATGATTTTTGCAAGTAAGATGCTAGAAGAATTAGGATTTGATGTTGAACCTAAATATGATGAATTAAGAACAGATATAGTACAAACAATAAAATTAGGGAGTGAAGAAAAGCTAATAAAATTCTGCCAAGGTATTCAAAAAGCTTCACCAATAGATAGTAATGTTATTCCAGAACCAAGTGATATGGCAGGGTATGATAATAAAATTATAATGGCAGCAGGAACTTTTACACAAGGTTCTACAATAGAATTAAGTTGTGATGGACCAATACGTGAGCCTTTTATAGCTTATATGCAAGGCGGACTTACATATGAATATGGAAAGATAGGAATTTTAAGAGCAATAACTGATATGTTAGAAAAATAGAGGAAACAAATGTTAGAAAAATTAGACTATTGTACAATATGTCCACACAAATGTGGAATAAATAGAAATAATGGAAAAGTAGGAAGATGCAAATCAAAAGACACAGTAAAAATTGCATTATATTCAGTTCATAATTTTGAAGAGCCATGCATTAGTGGTAAAAATGGCTCACGGAACAATATTTTTTTCAAACTGTAATATGAATTGTATTTATTGTCAAAATTACGAAATAAGTGAGCAAGGAAGAGGCAAAGAAATAACAATAGAAGAGTTGGCTGATATATTTATGATACAACAAGAAAAAAATGTACAAAACGTAAACCTAGTAACTCCTACAAGTTATGCACCACAAATAATTGAGGCAATTAAAATAGCCAAAAGAAAGGGCTTTAAAATTCCGATTATATATAATACAAATGGATATGAAAATGTTGAAACAATAAAAATGCTAAAAGGCTATATAGACATTTACTTGCCAGATTTGAAATATTATTATAATGAATTAGGAGAAAAGTTTTCAAGAGTAAAAAATTATTTTGAAATTACCACAGAAGCTATAAAAGAAATGTATAACCAAGTAAGAGCTCCAGTTTTCGACAAAGATGGAGTGATGAAAAAAGGTTTAATGATAAGACATTTAATTCTACCTAACAATATTGATAATAGCAAAAAAGTTTTAAAATGGATAAAAGATAATATGTCTGAAAATGTATATGTAAGTATTATGGCACAATATTTTCCAACACATAAAGCAAAACAGAATGAAGAATTAAATAGAAAGCTAACAAAACAAGAATATGAAGAAATTGAAGAATATTTATATAATGTTTTAAAATTAGAAAATGGGTATATTCAAGAGCTAGGAGAACATGAGGAAGAATATGTACCAAAATGGGAGTTTTAAATATAATATATTAAGGTGAAGTCGAGTTCATCTACGCGATTATTTATAGGTAATAGAGATTACAGTAATGAAGAATAAAAGTTTTTATATCACTTAGGTTGTAGATATAGTCTGTTATATGTTATAATAAAAGAAAGAATGGGATTATACAAAAAAACTTATAAACAGAGAGGAGTAATATATATGAGTGATTTGACTTTTTTAACCGAAGAACAATACAATTCTATTGATATATTTAGAAAAAGAGGAACAAGTGCAGCAATAACTGACTTCTCTATTTTGCTTGCAGGATGGGTATCTAGAGGACATGTTGAAAACGATAGCTCTTTAGAGGGAAGAACGGTACATTATTGGACAAAATCAGCAACTACAAGTGGTGATTAGGTGTGGGTGATACGCGCTTATGGTAATACAGGTACATCCAATCTTTACGACCGCGATATTGGGGCTCGCCCAGCTTTACCGTTCTCAAAGGTAAGCTCAATACCCACGAACGGAAAGAGAGGGCAAAGAGCAAAAGATGGTGTGCTTGAAGTAGAATATGGATATTACCCACAAAAAGCAGCATCAAGAGATATGCAAGAAAGATTAGAAAGAGCATATAGAAGTAGAAATATATCAAAAACAGGAAATAATTATACTACAGATTTAATAGACGATGGTAATTTTCATAATTTTAGCAGAAGATTTATTCCAGAACAACACAAAGAATATGAATATAATGGTAAAAGATATGTAAGGTTGCATAGACCAAATAGACTCTTCTGGGATAGCAAAGAGGTTATTCTTTCTAACGGACAAAACTACAGAAAAGGTGATAATGTTTGGATAGAGGTTTTACCAGTAAAATGGCTTGTTGATGAAAAAGCAAAATTTATGGTAGCTGAAAAAATAATATTTGCAGGAGTTCAATTTAAATTTGATTACCATAGTAAGTACTACGAAATAGATTTTGACAGAACAGATATAAAAACATTTATGGATAGATACTTGTCGAGAGATTTAGTTCAGTCAAGAGGTATGTTAGAGCCAACGGGTACAAGTCCAAAGGAAACAAAGAGAAACAAAAATCCATACAATTTAGATTTTTCTGAAACAAGTGAAGCAGATATAATAAGAGGAGCAATACAAAGTAACGTATCAATATTCTTACACGGAAAACCTGGATGTGGAAAAAGTGATAGAGTAAAACAATTAGATTCAGATTTTATTGAATTAAACTTAAGCCATTTAGATCCAGAGTTATTAGATGGATTAGCAGGAGAAAAAGATGGCAAA
>CALXZT010000091.1 GCA_944393315.1 uncultured Clostridia bacterium | reverse complement strand
TATAATAAAGGAGAAGAAAATGAATATAGCATATATTATCATTATGTATTAGAAGCGAAATTAGTAGTAGGAGATATTGTAATTAGCTTAGATAGTGAATTTGTAGAGAACGAAGATGAAAATGTAGAAAAGCAAGATTGTGAAATAAGAGCATTTTACAGAATGGCAAAAAGAATAAAGGCAGAATATCCAAAATTACCAATATTAATATCAGGAGATGCTTTGTATTGTGTAGAGCCAGTAATAAAAGTATGTAAAGAAAACAAATGGGAATATATAATAAGATTAAAAGAAGAACGATTAAAATTACTAGGAGAAGAAATAGAAGGATTAGAGAAAGCAGAAAAAGAAGAAAAAGCAATAAGATATTGGAATAATATAAAATATGGAGAAGTAGAGTTTGAGAAGAAAGCAAATGTATTAAAATATTACGAAAATAAAAAAGAAAAAACGACGGAATTTATGTGGATTACATCATTTAATATAACAGAAAAAAATAAAGAAGAATTAGTATATTATGGAAGACAAAGATGGAAAATAGAAAATGAAGGATTTAATATACAAAAAAATGGAACATTTGATATAGGACATATATATAGCAAAAACTACAATGCAATGAAAGCACACTACTTTTTCATACAATTTGCACATACAATAAGGCAGTTACTAGAAAAAGGGCTGAAATATATTGCTGAGATAAAAATGAGCATAAAAGAAGTAAGTGCAGCCATCACACAAACACTTACTCAAAACCTAACAAATCTAACTGAACATAAGAAAATACAGTTAAGATTTTATGGTTAAATTATATATAAACAAAGGAAAAAAATCAAGGAAAAAACGAAAGAAAATGAAAACAATTTATATGTTTATGTAAAGTAAACTGTAGAAAATTCTATGGTTTATAAAAGAGATAGTATAGTTGTGGATAACATTTTTGAAAATCATGCTAAAATTGAACAACTATATAATTACCATAAACTGTAAATAAAATACTAATAAACATAGATATTAAAAAAATTTAATCTTTATTACTGTTAATGTTAAATTTTATTGTTAAGGACTTTTTAAAATTTCACCAAACAAAATTTTAAAAGTAACTAAGGTGGTTATCACAAATTATGTGATTAACCACCTTTACAGAATTATAAATTTGCATCATGTTGTACAATTACAGAAACGGCATAAAGGAGCTAAGTCAAGAAGTATGTCATTTTATACGTTTCTTTCATTGACAACATATAACCTAGTTATTTGGGTTTTGTGATTGCAAGTATTCATCAAGTTCTTTTTGATTTTGAATTTTTTGTTGTCTTTTCATAGGGTCTTGTTTATGTCCTGCAATTTGCCTAGTAGAATAAACTTTTTTTCGATATTCAGCTCTAATTGTATGGTCAAATATATCTTCCATTACAGTTATATCAGTACCTTTGAAAATTTTAACTATGACACCATTTTCATCAAGTAATTGGTAATAATTATTAGAATATGAAAACACACAACCAGCCAAGATTTTTCTTTTTTCTTTAATGCAAAGAATGTTACTAAAGTCAAAATTACTATCTATTGATTCAAAAGCAGATTCATCTTCTTTTGGCGGATACGAAAATTTATGATTTAAATAATCAATATATTTTTCGTTAAAGAATTTGTTAAGTTCGGTATAAGTCTTAATTTTGTAACGTTTAATATCATTTATTAATCTTCCTTGAATAGTATCATTTTTCTTTTCTATCTTTCCTTTAGCTTCTGCAGTTTCTGCAAAAATCATATTAATACCAAATTCTTCACACATACGCCCAAATTGAGTCAAATTTCCGTCTACAGGGCTTTTAAATATTGTATGCTTATCGGAATATATATTTTCAGGTATACCATATTTTTGAATTAAAATTTTAAGCATATAACAATAGCCTTCTAGACATTCAGTAGGCATAAACCATCCGGCTAAAATTTCACCTGTAGCATCATCAATAGCTAAATGCAAGGAAAATTTTTTACCATTTTCAAACCAATCATGTGGAGTACCATCAATCATAATTAAAATACCTCTTCTAGGAGATGGTTCACGTAAAGGGTGAGAGTCTTTACCTTTGAAACATCTATGCTTTCTAGGAGATTTATAACCATTTTTACGATAAAAATCTTTAAAAAAAGAATAACTACGTTTTTTTAGATTATATTTGTGAATATCTTCCAGTTTATCTGAATTAAAAATTATATCTTCGTGGTAGATGTCCATAAATTGTGATATACTGATATTAGGATATTGTTTCTTAAACTCTTTTATATATTGAATTTCTAAGTCACTGGCAGAGTTGTGGGAAGGTTCTCCAGTGTTAGCATGAATGAGCATGGAAGCAATATCCGTATTTTCTATTTCCTTAGAAAAATTTATTATTTGACGCTTTGAATATCCTGTCATTTCAGCAATTTGCTCATAAGAAATTGTACGTTGACCATTAACTTTTTCTTTAACTAACGCTAATGCATATTTTTTATTTTTCAAAAAAATCACCTCACTTTCTGAGATGATTATATCATTTATATTTATGGTGAAATTTTAAAAAACTATAAGGTGAAGTTTTAAAAAATCTTTAACATTTTTGTTGTCGACTGTTGACTTTTCTTTTCTTTTATGATACAATACATTCAAAAATAACAGATGAGGTATTAATATGTTTGTAAAAAAAAGTATAAGTAACGGTCGTATATTCCTTTCGTTTGCACAGGGATATAGAATAGATGGAAAGGTTAGACATAAAACAATAGAAAAAATTGGATATTTAGATGATTTAAAAAAAGAGTATGATGATCCTATTTCCCATTTTAAAGAATTGGCAAAACTTAAAAATAATGATGAAATAAAGGACTTTACAATTAAAAATTTAAACACAAAATCTATCGATAGTACTTCTAAAGCTAAAAATTTAGGTTACGTAGTTTTACGAGAAATATACAAAGAGTTGGATTTAGATAAATTTATTAATGAGAAAAATAAGAATTTAAAAATTAAATATAACTTAAATGAAATTTTTTCGCTTTTAACTTTTTCAAGAATAATGTATCCTGGTTCAAAAAAAGAGGCATATGAAAAAAGAGATAGATTTTTTGAAAAATTTAATAATTTTGAATTAAAGGATATTTATCGTTCTTTAGACTATTTCAATTCCTACAAAGAAGAAATAGAAACATTACTATGGAATAAAACTAAAGACAGCTATAATAGAAAGACAGATAATCTTTATTATGACTGTACTAACTACTACTTTGAAATAAATTATAACGATACCGATTTAGTTGATGAAGAAGGAAATATTCTTGAAAAAGGCTATCGTAAAAGAGGGCCAGAAAAAAATCATAGACCTGATCCAATAATTGAAATGGGATTGTTAATGGACTCAACTAACTTTCCAATTTTTTATGATTTGTTTCCAGGTAACGAATCTGAAAAATTATCATTGCTTCCTATTACACGTAAAGTTAAGAAAAATTGTAATCTAGGAAGAACTGTGATTGTAGCAGATAGAGGTTTAAATACATCTGATAATATTTATTTTATTGCTGGTAATAATCATAATTCAAATTTAGATGGATATATTTACGGACAATCCGTACGAGGGGCTGATGAAGAATTTAAAAAATGGGTACTAGACCAAAAAGACTACATTTCAGAACATGTAAAAAGAGATGACGGCTCACCAAAAACATATAGACAAATGATTTTTGAAGATAAAGTATTTAAGGGATATGAGTAAAAAAA
>CALXZT010000090.1 GCA_944393315.1 uncultured Clostridia bacterium | reverse complement strand
TGACAACAAAAATGAATGCTGATATTAATGACAAAGAAATTGTAAGAGTAAATAATTGGAATGAAATTTATGACGAAATAGAAAAATATAAAAATAATCTTTAATTTTTGTTGCAATACCTAAAAACTTATGTTAAATTATAAACAACAGTTATAGCAAAAAATTGCCAACTTGTACATACAATTTTTGCAACATATTGCTATAACTACATTTGAAACGGAAATAAGTAACTTTTTTGTGATAGACTTTTCGAAAACGTCTCTCGCAAAGGAGCCAAATAAAAAAGTTCTACATTGTTGAGATATCAACGTTTCGTAGAACTTTTTGTTATGAAACAATGCAATAGTAATGAAATAGACTTTTAAAATTCCGATTCTTTTAATATATAAATCGTATTTTTATTTTCACCTTTATTAAATTTGCACAAGTCAACAGTATTAGAAAAAGGAGACAGCTATGTTTTCAACGTCATTTTTCATGATATTTAGTATTGATAATATATGCATATAGCAAAATTGAATTCCTAGCATTAGGCAATATAATGTTTTTATAAAAAATAAAGAAATAATTGTTTTTATACAGTTTTTGTGATATAAATAAATTGGACATTAGATCTATAGTAATACTTGGTGGACAAAGCCTCTGCAAGATGATAACTTAGAATCTAATTTTAGATGAGGTGTTACAGTTTACTAAAAAGATGTATTATTATTTAATAATAGCATATATATTTTAATCTCTTTCTATAGATTAAGAACATAAAAAAGAGAAGCACCTTAAGAAAGGACTAAAAAATGGAGCAAAAACTTATAAAAATTTATGAGCAAAGTATTCAGGAATTAGAAAGCATAGGTATAGATATAAAAGAACTTGGAAAGATTGACATATCAGTATCAAAAAGAAACAACAAAAGATATGGTTGCTGTAAGCAAGAAAGTCCAGATGAATTATCTAAATATACAGAAAAAATAGGAAATAAAAAAATCATTAGATATAGAAAATTTAATAAGCATCATATAGAAATAAGTCCATGGGTATTAGAGCTAGATGAGAAAATTATAAAAAATACAATAATACATGAAGTAATACATTGTTTACCTAACTGTAATAATCATGGAAAGGAATTCCAAAAATATGCTAGATATATAAATGAAAAATTTGGATACAATATTTCAAGAGTTGGAAATAAAAAAGAAGACTATGAAAAAAGTAATATAGAATATAATGAAAAAGAAAAATACAATTACTACATTAAGTGCACAAAATGTGGACAAAGTTTTTTTAGGAAGAGGATAGACAAACATTTCGTGCAAAAATACAGATGTGGAAAATGTGGAGCTAAGTTTAAAGTAGAAAAAGGAGAGTGGAAAAGGTAATTTAATAAAATAACCAAAAATGAGAAAAATAATGGAGGTAGAAAGGTGAAGATTGGAATAGATTTAGATGGAGTGATATTTGATTCGGAACAAGATTTTAGGGTATACCAAGAGTTATATGATATGATTGAATTAAAACAAAATAATAAAAAAAATAACAAAGAACCAAGATTTGAAGAAAGATATAACTGGACAGAAGAAGTAAAAATGAATTTTTTAAACAGATATCATGCTCAAGTTGTAAATGAAACAAATTATATGCCAGGTGCAAAGATGGTATTAAAAATGTTAAAAGAAGAAGGAAATAAATTAATTATAATAACTGCAAGAGGAGGAACAAATCCAAGTATAATAGATATATCAAAACAAAGGTTTGAAAAAGACAATATGTTAGATTTATTTGATAGATACTATTTTGCTACAAAAGATAAGGCAGAGGTATGCAAAAAAGAGAATATAGATATTATGATTGATGATTCAATTTATAATTGTAAAAATATTTCCGAGAATAAAATTAAAACTATTTATTTTAAGGATGCACCATCTTATGATATGGAAGAAAATGAATATTTAAAGGTATTATATAATTGGGGAGAAATATATAGATATTTAAAAGAAATAGAAAAATAGAAAAAACAATTGCAATATTAATTATAAGAAAATAAAATAATAGGAGGCAGACTTTAGAATGAAAATTATATTAGCATCAGGCTCACCACGAAGAAAAGAATTATTAGAATTAATACTACCACAGTTTGAAGTGTCAGTAAGTGGTATAGACGAAGAACTAGAAAAAGAACTGACACCACAAGAACAAGCTACTAGATTAGCTTATATAAAAGCAAAAGATATATATAAAAAAACTAATGGTAATAGAATAATAATTGGTGCAGATACAATTGTAACAAAAAGAGGCAAAATATATGGTAAACCAAAAAACAGACAACATGCTATACAAATGATAAAAGAACTAATAGATGGAGAAAAAACTCATAGTATAATTACAGGTCTTTGTGTTATTATAAATAAAGACGGAAAGTGCAAAGAGTATAAAACATATGACGAAGTAAAAGTATACTTAAAAGACATGTCAGACAATGAAATATATAAGTGGATAGATACAGGAAATGCAATGGATAAAGCAGGAGCATATGGAATGCAAAACGAATTTTGTGTGTTTGTAGATAAGATAGATGGAAATTATACTACAGCCATTGGGCTTCCAACACATAAACTTTATGATATTATAAAAGAATATATTAATTAATTGTTGTTTTTTATGTAGTGAGCTAGTGGGTTCTGAGACAATCGGAAAAGTTGTGTAAATCGGAGTTAGAGACTATCGTAAAAGTTGTGTAAATCGGATTTCCTTCCGATTGATAACTTGAAAAAATTTAATGTTTTTATAACTAAATTTATTATAATAATATTTTCCCCACCACCTGTACCTACAGCAAGTATTAATGAATTTGAATTATAATATTTTGTTATTTCTTGCATATATTATTCCATTCCACCTAGATTTTTTTGGAGACAATTATATCTCTAATAATGTAATGATTCTTTTTATAGAAATTTAACCCTTTTTTATTTGGACCAAAAACTTCAATATTAATTCTTTGACAATTTATACTTTTAAAATATACTTCCATTTTTTCTAATAGAGATTTACCTATGCCATTATTACGAGCATTATTTTTTACAACCAATTCAAGTACTAATCCACTTTTAGCACAGTCATTTGTAAGTTTATCAATTTCATCTTTTTTTTCTACTATTCCTATAATTAGTCCAAGCACAATGTTATTTTCTACTGACAGATAGATTTTACCATTCTGCTTTTTTACTTTATTCATATCCATTTTGAAAATCTTTTCTCTATATTCAGGAAGCATTATTTGTGTATGCCAGTCATCAATATCTATTAAATAGTTTTGTAATTCAACTAATAGATCTTTTATTTGCTCATTATATTTTGTATCATATTCTATGATCATAATAATCCTCCTAATATTTATATATATTTTATAAATTCACATTTTGTAACGCCATTAGGCCAGTTTCTTATTTTAGAAATTTGTTGTAACATAAATTGTATTTGTCTTAGACTTATAAATGCAAATTTATTTTCAGGTCTATCATATTCAAGTTTAAATCCAACAGTTTTATTTAAATATTCTGTATTATTCATGAGAAATCCTCCCATAAAATAAATTTATTGTTATTTTCAATAATATTAACAGTTTCATCAATAGATAAGTTAGTTGTATCTAAAATGATTTTGATATTATAATTATTGCTTTTACAATTATCTAATAAAGTTATCTAATAAAGTAATGCAACGTTTCTCATAACCCGAAGGTCGTAGGTTCGAGTCCTACCCCCGCAACCAAAACATAAATGCTTACAGTTTCAATGACTGTA
>CALXZT010000089.1 GCA_944393315.1 uncultured Clostridia bacterium | reverse complement strand
TGTTTATTGTAGGAAAAATCTTTATAGTACCAATTAAGTGGATAAGCAAATTAATTTTTAATTCTATATTAGGAGGACTACTTATATTTGCAATCAATCTTATAGGTGGTATATGGGGGTTTCACATAGGACTTAATTTTTTTACAGCAATTATGGTAGGTCTGCTAGGAATTCCGGGAGTAGTTTGTTTAATAGTAATTGCAATATTATTATAAAGATATTATTGAATCTTGTTAAAATAAAAGCTCATCTTTTGTAAGAAGGAGAGCTTTTATTTTTTGAATAAATATATGAATTTTCTAATATTGCGTAATTACTAAAAACGTGGTAATATATAACAAGGGAAAGAAGGAATAAAATATGAATGACAAAATAATTATAAAGGGAGCAAAAGAACACAATTTAAAAAATATAAATTTAGAAATACCAAGAGACAAACTAGTTGTAATAACAGGTTTATCTGGTTCTGGAAAATCTTCATTAGCATTTGACACATTATATGCAGAAGGACAAAGAAGATATGTAGAAAGTTTATCATCATATGCAAGACAATTTCTAGGACTAATGGAAAAACCAGAAGTAGAATCAATTGAAGGGCTTTCACCAGCAATATCAATAGACCAAAAAACTACATCTAAAAATCCTCGTTCAACAGTAGGAACTGTAACAGAAATATATGATTACATACGTTTGCTATACGCAAGAATAGGAACTGCATATTGCCCAAACTGTGGTAAAAAAATTGAAAAACAAACAATTGACCAAATTATAGATAATATTTTAGAACTACCAGAAAATTCAAAAATTCAAATTTTAGCTCCAGTAGTAAGGGGAAAAAAGGGAGAATACCAAAAACAATTAGAGGATTATGCAAAACAAGGTTTTATTAGAGTTAAAATAGATAATCAAGTTTATGAACTAACAGATGACATTGAACTAGATAGAAAGAAAAAGCACAATATAGATTTAATAGTTGATAGACTTGTAATAAAATCAGATATAAGAAGTAGATTAACTGAATCAGTTGAAACAGCCTTAAAGTTTGCAAATAATATTGTGAAGGTAGATATAATAGGAGATAAAGAGATACTATATAGTTCTAATTATGCATGTCCAGACTGTAATTTTAGTTTTCCAGAACTAACTCCAAGAATGTTCTCATTTAACAATCCATTTGGAGCATGTCCTGAATGTACGGGAATCGGATATTTAATGAGAATTGATGAAGATTTAATTGTACCAGACAAAACCAAAACCTTATATGATGGGATAAAAGCATTTGGGTCAAGCACAATGAAAAAGGGCGAAACAATGGCAAAAATGTATTTTGAAAGCATAGGAAGACATTATGGTGTAGATATTAGCAGGCCAATAAACAAATTACCAAGAGAATTTATGGAAAAAATATTATATGGCACAGGAAACGAAGCAATTGATTTTGAATACACATCAGCTGCTGGTACAAGAAGATTTACTGCTCCATTTGAGGGAGTAATACCAACACTAGATAGAAGATATAGAGAAACAAAATCCCAAGGAATGCGTGACTTTTACGAATATTATATGAGTGAATCACCATGTCCAGTTTGTAATGGTGCTAGACTAAAAAAAGAAATACTATCAATTAGAGTTGGAGATAAGAATATAAATGAACTAACTGAAATGCCAATCAAAAAAATTAAAGATTATCTAAATAATTTACAATTAAATAAGACCCAATCAATGATTGCAGAATTGATTTTAAAAGAAATTGACAATAGATTACAATTTTTAATAGATGTAGGATTAGATTACCTTACATTATCAAGAAGTAGTGGAACATTATCAGGAGGAGAAGCACAAAGAATTCGTTTAGCAACACAAATAGGCTCAGGATTAACAGGAGTACTATATATTTTAGATGAACCAAGTATAGGTTTACATCAAAGAGATAATGAGAAACTTTTAGCAACACTAAGAAAGTTAAGAGACCTAGGCAATACTGTATTGGTAGTAGAGCATGATGAAGATACAATGTATGCAGCAGATCAAATTATAGATATTGGACCAGGAGCTGGTGTACATGGTGGAAATGTAATGGCACAAGGAACAGCAGAGGACATAAAAAAAGTTCCAGAATCAATTACAGGGCAATATTTAAGTGGAAGAAAACAAATTCAAACTCCAAAGACAAGAAGAAAACAAATAAAAGGAAAAACATTAGAAGTATGTAATGCAACAGAAAATAATTTAAAGAATATAAGTGTAAAATTTCCACTAGGACTATTCACATGTGTTACAGGTGTTTCTGGTTCAGGAAAAAGCACATTGATAAATGAAGTGTTATATAAAACAATTGCAAAAACTTTAAATGGTTCAAATGAAAAACCGGGAAAATGTAAAGAAGTAAAAGGAATTGAAAACATAGATAAAATAATAAACATAGACCAATCACCAATAGGAAGAACACCACGTTCAAATCCTGCAACATACACAGGAACATTTGATTTAATTAGAGATATTTTTGCTGGAACAAATGAAGCAAAAATGCGAGGATATGATAAAGGAAGATTTAGCTTTAATGTAGCAGGTGGTAGATGTGAGAGTTGTAATGGAGATGGAGTTCACAAAATTGAAATGCATTTTTTACCAGATATATATGTGCCTTGCGAGACTTGTAAAGGAAAAAGATATAATAGAGAAACTTTAGAGGTTAAATATAAAGGAAAAGATATCTCTGAAGTGCTAGATATGACTGTGGAAGAAGCATTGGAATTTTTTGATAAAATACCTAAAATAAAACAAAAAATACAAACATTATTAGATGTTGGCTTAGGATATATAAAACTTGGACAACCATCAACAACATTATCAGGAGGAGAAGCACAACGTGTAAAACTTGCAACAGAATTATCAAAACGTTCAACAGGAAAGACTTTATATATACTTGATGAGCCAACAACAGGTTTACACATAGCTGATGTTCATAAATTAGTAGATATTTTACAAAGATTAGTAGATACAGGAAATACTATAATAGTAATAGAACATAACTTAGATTTAATAAAAACCGCAGATTATATTATAGATTTAGGACCAGAAGGTGGAGATAATGGAGGAGAAGTAGTTGCCTGCGGAACTCCTGAACAGGTATGTAAGAATGAAAGAAGTTATACAGGAAAGTTTTTAAAAGGAAAATATATAAATATATAATAGTTAAGCTATTTTTTAAATACCATAAAAAAACTATTTTACACTCTTTATAGAATGTAAAATAGTTTTAAATTAAATGTAAATTTAATTAGCAATATTTTAAAAAGTTTTTAAATAGAAAACTATCTGTTATTATTTTGATTATTTTTGCTATCATTATTATTTTGATTGTTTTTATTGTTATTATTCTTGTTGTTTTTATTATTTTTCTCTGACATTAAAAACACCTCCTGTTTTAAATACAATTCTATTTTGTACAATAAAAGTAATAAATATTCATTCAAAATTGTATTTTTTTCATAAATATTGTATAATGTCTTTGACAATAATAAAAATGAAGAATAAACTATATTAAAAATGCTGAAAGGATAATCAATATTATGAGTTTCGAAAACAAGAAATTAGAGGAATTTAATGAATTTTTAAAAAATAGAAAAATAGCAGTAATTGGACTAGGGGTAAGTAATTTACCATTACTAGATTATTTATATGAAAAAAATGCGAAAGTAACAGTGTTTGATAAAAGAACAATAGATGAGATTCCAAAAGAAACAATGGACAAAATAACTAAATATTCTTTTGAATTTTCGCTAGGTCAAAATAAAAAAAAAAAACTAAAAGGTTTTGAACTAATCTTTAGATCTCCAAGCTGTTTACCAACT
>CALXZT010000088.1 GCA_944393315.1 uncultured Clostridia bacterium | reverse complement strand
AATTTAAGAAACAAAATCGTTCATGATTATGAGGGAATAAAATTAAATCTTATTTGGGATATAGTAACAAATGATATCATACAATTGAAAGTAGATTTACAAGAGATATTAGATAATGATAGTTAATTTTTAGAGGTCAAATATGAAATTAGGTATAATGAAGGAATATTAAAAATATTTTATGGAGACAGATAACTAAAAGGATTACTAATAATAAGTTAGTAGTTCTTTTTTGTTTCAAGTAATTAGAAATTGTGAGTGCATAATTTCAAAAAGAAATGAGGTGAATATTGAAGTATATAAATATAAATCAAAAACTTAATTTTAAGTTCTGTCAAGTGCCAAGAAAAATTTTATACGCAGAGCCATATAAATCGATTTTGTGCCATTTATCTTAGTTAGCCTATATCTTTATAAGTGATAGAGATTATAGCAATTTTGATTGGACGAGTTTATATGCAAATAATTTTAAATAATTCTAAAAAAGATTTGAATTTATACTTGCTTTTTTAGGATTAAGAGAGATATACAAAGTTATTAAAAACAATTTTGAAAAGAAAAAGCAAGAAAAAAAGCAAATTATTATGTAAGTAGATACCCAGAATGAATGACTAAAATGGATTTATATGATTTTTATATTATAGGAGATGTTTATAGAGGAGAGTTTAGAAAAGAATAGAAATATAATGGCAATTATTAAAAATAAGGCATTGGAAAAAATTGACGGAACCTAGAAAATACTGTATAATCATGGCATAATATACATTTACGCATTAATAAATTTATAGGAGGAGTATATGGAAGAAAAAATTGATGTCCTTAATGAATTAGGAGAATTTACTGGAAAAGTTGCAACAAGAGATGAATGTCATAAAAAAGGATTATGGCATAGAGCCGTATATGCATTTATTATAGATAAAAAGGGAAAAGTGTTATTACAGAAAAGAAGTGCAAACAAGAAAATGTGGCCCAACATGTGGGATGTCACAGTTGGAGGACATGTTGATAGTAATGAGTTTGGAAGACAGGCATTAATAAGAGAAGTTAAAGAGGAACTAGGAATTGATATAAAAGATGAGGACATTAAATATTTAATAGGTTCAACTTCTATAAGTAAAAAGGAAAATATTATAGATAAGCATTATAATGAATGCTATTTGATTACAAAAGAAATAGATATAGAAAAGATAGATTTACAAAAGGAAGAAGTTTCAGAAGTAAAATATTTTACTAAAAAAGAAATATTAGAAAGAATAAATAATAATTATGAAGGATTAACAGAGAAAACCGGACCATGGAATTTTTTAGAGAGGATATTAAATAACTATATGTTATAAAATGCTAAATTAATAGTCGGATAATAAAAAGGAAGTATAGAATGAAAATAATAAGTTATAATCTAAATGGTTTAAGAGCAGCTAGCAAGCTAAATGTATTAAATTGGTTGAAAGATGAAAATGCAGATATAATATGTTTGCAAGAAGTAAGAGCAGAACAAAGTATATGTGAAAAAATTCTAAAAGAATTCAATGAATATAATATTGTATATAATTGTAGTAAAATCAAAGGATATTCTGGAACTATTACTTTAAGCAAAATTAAACCTATAAAAGTTGGATTTGGATTTGGTAATGAGGAAGACATTGAGGGAAGAACTATAACAACTTTTTTTAGTGATTTTGCTGTGGTAAATTGTTATGTCCCAAATGGTTCTAAAAGATTAGAATATAAAAAAGAATTCATAAAAAATTTAACAGGCTATGTAAATAGTCTACTAAAAAATTCTAAAAAGATATTTATATGTTGTGATGCTAATATTGCACATACAGAAATAGATGTTAATAAGCCCAAAGAAACATCAAAAAAGTCAGGTTTTTTATTGGAAGAAAGGATTTTAATGGATAAATTATTAGAAAATAATTTTATAGATTCTTTTAGAGAATTAAATCCAGAATTGATTCAATATACTTGGAGATCATATAGAGCCAGAAAAGAAAAAAATGACTTTGGATGGAGATTTAGGTTTGATTATATTATTTGTAGTAAAAATTTAAAAGATAAAATTAGGAGATGCTATTCACAGGATTTGGAATATAGTGATCATCTTCCTGTTATATTGGAGGTAATGTAAATGGAAAAGAAAATGATTTATGATACAAATGATGAAAAGATAGCATGCTGTTTTTTTAGATCAACAGTACAAAAACCAAATATGAAAGCTCTATTACAAATTACAGAAAGATGTAATCTAAAATGTAAACATTGTTTTGTATCTAGTTTACCTGAAGGACATGATTTATCTTTTGAAAAAATTAAAAATGTTATATTGCCAAAGTTAAAAGAGTCAAATGTAACAAGAGTTACATTAACAGGAGGAGAACCAATGGTACATAGAAATATTATGGATATTATAAAATTATTTAATGAAAATAATATTCATATTACTTTATGTACTAATGCCGTGGGATTAAATGAACAAAAGATTATTGAAATAAGCAAAATGAAAGATGTACATGTTAATGTCAGTTTAGATGGATTTTCTAGTAAATCGCATGGAAAATTTAGAGGAAATGAAAGAGATGATGTATTTAATAAAATAATAGAAAATATAGAATTATTATCAAAATACAATTTA
Source organism: uncultured Clostridia bacterium (assembly GCA_944393315.1). GTDB lineage: Bacteria > Bacillota > Clostridia > TANB77 > CAG-508 > CAG-269. Next base: position 1,238 of record CALXZT010000088.1, on the reverse strand, counting down.
TTAAATGGAATTATGACTTCTCCTAATAAGTATTCTTCTATGGATGAATATTTAAATATATGCAAATTTGCAAAAGAGCATAAAGCTAACTATGTATTGTTTAATCCTTTATCAAAGTTTGGTAGAGGAGAATATACTCAAAATTTAGCTTACACACAAGAAGAACTGGTAGAATTAAGAAAAAATATAGAGTTAATGAACATTGAAGATGATAGTTTTCAAATAGTATTTATAAGAATTCCAAAAGAAAATGCGACTGAAAGATTATCTGAGTGCAATTGTGAAATTACATATATTTTTACAAATGGAGATGTTGCTGTATGTCCATATATGGTATTCGCATGTGAGAATGAAGAATCTCAATATAAAAGAGAAGATTTTTTATATGGAAATATATTTGATAGTGATTTTAATTTGCTGAAAAAGATGAATGAATATACATTGCCAAGTTATGTGAAAAACATAAATGAGAGTTATTCTTGTAAAGATTGTGGGAAAGGGTGCATGGCTATAAAAATTGCACATGGATTATCAATATATGATTGTGATATTGAAATGTGTAAAAAGGCAAAAAAGTGATGAACTCTTTTTGATTGGTTGTAGTAGACATAGAAATATTCTATGTCTATTTTTAGAAGTAATAAATTATATGTTTTGACATATACATTTAAAAAGAAAGAGGTGGACATGAATGTATTAAGAAGTTATTCAAACGAAGGAAAAACATTGCAAGAACTAATGGAAATATTACTCCCAATATATTTACAAGAAAAGACTTGCAATAAAGAGAACGAAGAGTTAGAATTCAAAACACAAAATCCTAAATAACTTGTTTTCATAATATAAACATAGTAATAATTTGAAAAATAATTGCCATTTGACGGAGCGCCGACTGCATTTTAAATTTAATCAACGTGCAAAAAGCACGTCTCATAAATTTAAAATTTGTTTGCCTGGTCAAATAACAATTATTTTTCAAATTCGATGTACTATGAGGAAGGAGAAAATTTAGCAATATGGAAACAAGCATAATTGAAAGTAAAACTTACAAAGTACGGAATGTACTTAAGATTATCAAGGGATGATGACTCAAAAACAGAATCAGAGAGTATAAAAAATCAAAAGATTTTTTTGAGCGAATATATTTCAAAACATTCTAACTGGTTTTTAGTAGATATATATACAGATGATGGATATACAGGTACAAATTTTAATAGACCAGATTTTATAAGATTAAT
>CALXZT010000087.1 GCA_944393315.1 uncultured Clostridia bacterium | reverse complement strand
AGTGAAAAAGAATATAGTATGCTAACAGAAGATGAGAAAAGATTTTATCAAAGAGATTTAACAAGAAAAGGAAATTATTCACTTAATCAAACTGCTAAAAATGCAGGTGTTAAAAATTTTGACAAATTTCATAATGCTGGTTATAAAGGTTTGTATAATGGAGAAACTGCTGATGATATTGCCAAAAGAAAAGGATTAAGATACAGAGAAGATATTTTGGATAATATGGGAAGTGATGAACTTATAGCAAATTTATTTAGAATTTCTCAAACAGAACAAAGATTAAAAAAAGATAAAGTTGATACTGAAAAGAAAGCTTGTGATACTCATAATAAAATTGGAAAAATAGTTAGAAAAGCAATTAAATAAGCTGGACGGAACTATGCCAGAAGATTTACCTACTCCTAAAAAAAGCTTAAAACAGCTCGAAAAAGAAAAAAGTAAACAACTAAAAGATAAAAATATGTAGTAGATTTACTGATATTACATTCTCCAGGACACAAAAGGTTGGACACCATATGACAATCATTATCACATTTCCATGTTTCAGGGATAGTGTCATCTTGTCCAAAAGCGAATGCCATTAATGTCTTTACAGCATTCATAAATTCATTAGCCGTTACACACGAAAGAGATGAATGAATTTGATCTCCTGGATTTGTCGCATGAGATAAGAAATCTCTTACCTTAACACATGCTTCTTTTGTTCCACCTTCTAAATAATGATTCTGTTGCAATACAAAATCTAACTCTTCTCGTTTCATATGCATTCCTCCTAATTGCTTTGATAGAGTTAAAGGTTTAACTAAAAAAGTCATATTGACTCTAATTGGAAATTATTAAAAATTATAATTACACAATTAAGAACGGAAAGATTAAGCATTTAATAGCTACAAATTTACAATTTATAGAGCCTACTGAATATCTAATTACATATCCAATAACTCTTACAATACTAGAATACAAAGTAAATGAAATATCTAGTAAACCATTCTATATTAAGGAACATCAGCAGAAATATAATCTGTTTTTGATAATTTGTTAAAACAAATTAATATTGAATACAAGACTACATTAATAAATTTTGCAAATTATCCTTATACTATTTTTGTATCAAGTAAAATTATGGAAATGGATTCAGTACAGCAAAATAAAGTTGCATTATATTTGTTTAATAGTATAAATCACAAAATAAAAGTATATAAATGTCAATGAAGCACTTGACAATTACAAACGAATGTTTTAAGATATATGTGGTTCAAAAAAGGATGTGAAATTATGTAAGAAAATAAATTATCAACTCAAAATGAATTTGCTATAGAAGATATAAAAAATTTAATATATACTATAAGAGGAAAACAAGTTATGATGGATAGTGATGTTGCTAATATATATCATTGTAAAACCAAATATATAAATCGTGTAGTAAAAAGAAATATAGAACGATTTCCAGAAGAATTTTGTTTCCAATTGAATGAAAATGAGTTTGAAGTTTTAAGGTGCCAATTTGTCACCTTAAACGAAAATGGAAGAGGACAACATAGAAAATACTTACCTTATGTATTTACCGAACAAGGTATAGCAATGTTATCAGCTTTATTAAAAAGTGATGTGGCAGTAAGTGTTAGTGTAAATATTATGAAAGCTTTTATTGAAATGAGAAAATTCTTAATGCTTAATGGACAAGTATTTGAAAGACTAACAATGGTAGAACATAAACTATTAGAACATGATAAAAAATTTGACGAAGTCTTTAACCAATTGCAATTGGAAGAAAATATCAAACAGAGAATATTTTTTGATGGTCAAATCTATGATGCCTATAGTATTATTATTGATATTATAAAAAAAGCAAATAAAAAAATACTAATTATAGACAATTATATTGATGACAGTGTCTTAAAAATGCTCACTAAAAAGAAGAATAATGTAGAAGTAGTTATTTTAACATCTAACAAAAGTAATATTCAAAATATAGATATTCAAAAATTTAATAAAGAATATCCTATTCTAAAAATTGCCAAAACAAATAAATTTCATGATAGATTTATTGTTTTAGATAATGAAGAAATGTATCATTTAGGAGCCTCAATCAAAGATTTAGGAAAAAAATGTTTTGGAATTAATAAAATAGAAGATAAAGAGATTATAAGGAAAATAATTAATTTGTAAATACAATTTTGGTAAATTAATAAAATTAGGAGATAGTATGGAAATAAGAAAGATAGTATTAAATGATTTAGATGAAATATTTAATTTATTAAATCAATTATATAAAAATCAGTTAAATTATGAAAAATTTAAAGAAATCTATAAAATGAAATTAAATGACAAAAATAGTTATTATATTGTTGCTATTGAAAATAATAAAATCATAGGAGTATTAACATCAGAACTACAAATAAAATTACATAGAGCAAAGAAACAAAGTTTTATTGAAGATTTAATTGTTGATGAAAGTTATCGAAATAGGGGTATTGGTAAAGCTTTATTACAAAACGCTGTAGATTATGCTAAAAATAATGATTGTGAAGTAATTGAATTAACAAGTTATATAAATAATGAAAAATCTCATAAGTTCTATCAAAACAATGGATTTAACAAAAATTCTTATAAATTTAAAAAATATCTAAATTAATAAAATAATGAGGGAGGATTTCTATGATAGATATTGAAAATGCAAAAATTATATTTAAACAATTTTTAGAAGAATATAAAAATCAAGATGATTTAGGATTTGATTTAAAAGTTATCCATACATATCATGTAACTGAGAATGCTAGAAAATTAGCACAAGGATTAGATTTAGAACAAGAAGAAATTGAAAATTCTACTATGTCAGAAACAGTTTATAATTCTATAAAAAAGTTAGAATGCGTAAAATTAACTGATAGAAAAACGCCATTAGACTACTGGACTTGTGTTTTAGCTTTTATATTTGATTTAAATTTTTCTACATCTTACAAAATAGTAAAAGAAAACAACTATGTAAATCATTTAATTGATAGATTTGATTATAAAATACCAGATACAAAAGAAAAAATGGAAAAGACTAAAAAAATACTTAACAACTATATAGATGAAAAAATTAAAATTTATAGTTAGTTAGCATAGTTCACTAAAAATATAATTAGTTTTAGATAATTTCCTTTTTACAGACCATTCAATTTTATTTTGGTATGCTTCATTAATTTTTAATCGTTCAAATTCAGTTATTAAGTATAACTTAAATTCTGGACTTAACCAGCTGGCAAACTCAAAGGCAATATCTGGGTGTGCAAATGTTCCAATGCTATATCTACCACCTTTTGCAATAATTCCAATACTATTTATTCTTTTTATCCATTGTGTAGGCGACATAGCAAAAGAATTTTTTCCATTCAGTTTAAATTTGGTCGAATTCGACCAAATTTAATTTTACTATTTTTAAAACTATATTTTATATCGTTTCAGTTGTCTATAAATACAAATTTTTATAAAGTGTACTTAACTTAATTCTACTGGGTTAGGACTTATGGCAGAGCTTAAGTCTTGTGCGACGAAGAATGATGAAAATGGTGTTGAATTTTGGTATGCAAGAGAATTGATGAAACTTTTAAGTTATAAGAATTGGAGATATTTTGATGCTGTAATTGAAAAAGCAAAGATAGCTTGTCAAAACTCTGAAATAACTGACATTGACCATTTCGTTGTTGACAACAAAATGGTAGAAATAGGTTCTAGTGCGAAAAGAGAACAAAAGGATTATAAATTAACACGATATGCTTGCTATCTTATAGCTCAAAATGCAAATCCAAGATTAAAAATTGTAGTTCTTGCACAAACATATTTTGCAGTTCAAACTAGAAAACAAGAAATTAGTGAAAAAGAATATAGTATGCTAACAGAAGATGAGAAAAGATTTTATCAAAGAGATTTAACAAGAAAAGGGAATTACT
>CALXZT010000086.1 GCA_944393315.1 uncultured Clostridia bacterium | reverse complement strand
ATTGTAATTCTTGCTTAATTATCTTCATTTATTTGCACCATCCTTTCATTTGGATGATTTTTATATTGTTTATAGACGACAAAAAAATCAACCAGTTTTATTTTCTGATTGATTTTGTATCAACTCTGTTCTATTAGTTCGAACAGAAACGTCGTTGGAGCCTTAACTATACACGTATGCGAAATTAAGACTATAAGAATTGATTAAATCTCTCTGATAAATCAATTATATCATTTTATTAGATTATTTCAAGGGAGTATGGAAAAATTTTGATATTTATAGTATAATTTTAATAGTAATTATCGTTAATTTCATTGGAGGAATAGTATGTTTGATTTAAAAAATATCTTAGTATATGCCAACTCTAATATTCAAATTATTGGTATATTTATAGCAATTATCGGTGGATTGGTTGCTACTAAATTATTAAATGCAAAGATAGAAAAAGATACATTAGAAGAAAAATTAAATAGAATTATTAAAGAAATAGAATTTAATACATTTAAAAAATCTGGTAAAGAAAATAGGATTTATTTGAAGAAGAAAGAAGATTACATGTATTATATTCATGATAAAATAATAGAAGAAGATTTTGATATTTCTAATTACGATGATTATGATTTAACAGAAGAACAGAGAACAGCAATTATAGAAGAAGTAAAAGAAATTATTCGAGGAGCGTTAGTAATTTTTAAAGAACCACATACTACAAGTGAGGTTGAAAGTATTTTAAAACAAAATCATATAAAAGAAAATACTATAGAATATGATATTTACTACTATGTTGGCTCAGAAACTGGAAAAAGCACAAGGAATGGTTTTGGATACCCTGGATTATTACCTAATTTACAAGATGTTAGATTAAGTTCACATTTTTCATCTCTACAAGAAAATTTAGAAGAAAGAGATTTAAATAATCGTATTGATGAATTAAATGAACTATTAAAGTGGAAAATAATTGAAAAAGAAGATATAGAATCAAAAATTAAAGCAATTAATTCAAATTTAAATATCAAAAAAGATGTTTTACTTTTTATTTTTATTACAATATTTGCTATTATTATACCCCAAGTAATACTTTCAATATATCCAATATTTATTAATTTTAAGTGGTTAAAATATGTTTTTTCTATATATAGCATAAATTCATTTATAATTTCTATGTGCTTAATGCTATGGTACATATATAAATTATTTTTAAATATATCCAAAAATAATGCAAAATAAATTGTGTTATTTTAAATGAAAGGAAGATTAAATTATGGATAATAAAAAAAGTTATATAAAATTTTTAAGACAATATGTAGGTCATGAACCAATATTAACTGCGGGTGTTGGTTTATTTGTTTTTAATGAAAATAAGCAAGTACTTATGCAACTTAGGACAGATTATAATCAATGGGGATTCCCTGGTGGAGCAATGGAACTAGGTGAAAGTTTTGAAGAAACTGCAAAAAGAGAACTAAAAGAAGAAACTAACTTAGACATTATTGATTCAACAATGGTCAAAGTATTATCTGGTAAAGATACATACAGAGAATATCCAAATGGTGATAAATTATATGATATTACAGCAATTTTTGTTATTACAAATTATAGCGGTGATTTAAAAGTAAATGATGAAGAATCAAAGAAATTAGAATGGTTTAGTATTGATAAATTGCCAGAAAATATAACTTCACATACAAGGAATTATTTATAAAAATATGGTGATATATTAAAAGAAGCTTTGACAATATATGAAAATAAATAATTATAAGAAAGGAAGAAAAGATATGATTGATTTACATATGCATACAAAATATTCAGATGGTACAGATTCTGTACAAGAACTTTTAAGTAATGCTACTAAAACAAATTTAGATACAATTTCTATTACAGATCATAATACTTGTAATGCCTATAAAGAAATGGAAAAATATAATGTTTCAGAATTTTATAATGGAAATATTATTGTAGGTTGTGAATTTACTACATCATTTGATAATAGATTAATAGAAGTTTTAGGATATGGATTTGATTATAAAAAGGTAAATGAATATTTAAATACTTATTATACTCCTGAATTGGTAAACGAAAGAACAACAACTCTATATAATCGTTTAATAGAAAAAATCAAAGATATTGGCTTAATATTTAATTTAGAAGATGTAAGAGAAAAGAAATTTGCTAATGAATTTTTTGAACGCGGTATATATGATGAATTGGTTAAGCATCCTGAAAATTTTGAACTTTTAAAAGAAGATATTTGGAATTCATTTAGCGACTTTTTTAGAAAAGGCCTAACAAATCCAAATAGTAAGTTATTTATAAATCATGCTGAATTTAAACCATCACTAAAAGAAATTATAAATTTAGTTCATGATAATGGAGGAATAGTTTTTTTAGCACATGCATATCAATATAAATTTGATGATACAGAAGAATTCTTAAATAAAATATATGATGAAAATAATTTTGATGGTGTTGAATGTTTTTATACAACTTTCTCAAAAGAACAATCACAATACTTACTTGATTTTGCTGGAGAAAGAAATTTATTAATTTCAGGTGGTTCAGATTATCATGGATTAAATAAGAAACAACATGATTTAGGAATTGGTAGTGGTAATCTTAATATAAATAATGACATAATTTCTAATTGGAATGTTAGATTTTATGATTATGAAAAAATAAGATATGCTGTTAGAGTATTTGCATTTAATAATAATAAAGTTTTATGTATTAAATATAAAAATTTAAATAAAGATTTTTTTGATATTCCTGGCGGTAAAATTGAAGATGGCGAAACAGAAATTCAAACCTGTATTAGAGAATTTAAAGAAGAAACAGGAATGGATATTGATGACTTAAAATGTATAGGAAAAGTTTCAATAATATATCCAAATAAGAAATACATAATGAAAACATATATTGCAAATAAAATTAATGGAATGCCACAAGAATTTGATGACAACTATTCTTATTGGGTTCCTATAAGTGAATTAACAAAGAATGAAAAAAGATTTGCCATTACACATTTAATTGATGACGATTTAATTAAATATTTTGAATCAGAAAAATTAAATATTACATTTACTTGTGATGAAAATCATAACATCATTAGTATGGAAATATAACATTAAAGACAATGCTTAGTTAGCATTGTCTTTATCATTTTCAATGGGGATATATTTTTTTAGTGTAGTATTTTGTAATTTTAAATATTCAATTTTAGTTCCAATTGCTCGTTCATCTTCAAAATATCCAAGGTAATGAAATTTATTTTTTACTTTGATTAAACATTCAATATTTTCTTCTAATGCTTTAGCAATATTCTCTATAATATATTCTTCTTTTTTAGGTTTGGGTTCTTCTTTAACTTCTGGAATCTTAATCTCATATCCTACAATTAAATTTCTAATATATTCAGACTGAGATAAGTTTAATTTTGAAGATGCTCTTTTTAAAATAAATTTTTCATCATCACTTAAAAATACATTAACTTTATTATTTCTTATTCTCATATTTTAAAATCTCCTTTCTAAACATTAAGGGTATGGGAATTCCCATATATGAATTTGTACGGGAGTATAAATTCAGTGCTTGCCAGACAAAATATGTGAGTACGTACTCACACGTTTTCTGTATAAATTAATTCTTTTAATATTACTTCTTCAGCCATATTTTTATAATTATTTATTAATTTAACCCATTCAAGTTGGTTAATTTCTTTACTTTTTTCAGACAGTTTTTCATCTGATTTTTTATAACTTTCCATCAAATTATTTAATAAATTCTCTGCATCTTTACTTACTGAAATAAGATGATTAGTAAGTTCATCTTTCATTAAAAGTGTAGTGTAAAGTGCTTTTTTATGTGTTTTTAAATAATTAAGTCTTAACATTCCGTACTTATTAATTGTTCCTTTTTTATTATCGTTTAAAGTTAGATTTGGTAATTCATAATCACCAATTTTTGTATATTTTAATTCCATAATTTAATCATTTCCTTTCTTATTTGGTTTGTTAGGATTGTAAG
>CALXZT010000085.1 GCA_944393315.1 uncultured Clostridia bacterium | reverse complement strand
GCATCTCCTGTTTTTAAAAAACTTTCTATATCTTCAATTACATATGGTGATGCACAATCTATTATTCCTACTATATTTATTCCTTTTCTTTCTGCACATTCTTTTGCAATATTTGCAAAATTCAAACTTCTAGCAGCTGTTATTTTGATAGGTTTTCCACTTTCTGTTCTTCCAATGTGGACATGTAAGTCTGCAAATACTTCGTACATTATTTTTCTACCTTCCTTCGCTAAAGTTTTTTGCTTCGCTAAAGTTTTTTGCTATCTCTAACGCTTCAGGTCTAAACAGAGCTACACTAGGATTTCCGTTCTTTTTCCCTGACTCTACTGCTTTTTCCTCTGCTGCTTTTACAGCTTGTTTTTGCATACCCATTAAGGCTTTAACAACAGCCAAATTCACTATTAAATAATTATCTTTATTATCACTCATCTCTTTCTCCTAAAATTAATATGTATTTACTTTTCTTGCCATTGCTCTTAATGCATTTACTCTCATATTACTTTGCTCTATAACTATATTTACATCTTCCATTTTTTCAATAAATTCTCTAAATGTTCCCAAATATCTATTAAAAACATCTTTTAGATTTGCGTGTTCGATTTGTATTAATGCATCTAATGGTGCATATCCGCGTCTTTCTGGTCTGTCTAATAATAATCCTCCAAAATTATCCATTATTTCTAATATATCACTTTCTTTTTCACGTGGATTACTATTGCTATATCTGTTAAGCTCTTCACATATCTTACAAAACTTTTTATCAAATCCCAATGTTGCTAAATATTCTGCTCCTTCTTTTGCATATGTTTTTACTTTTCCTATCTTTTGTGGCTCATTTCCTTTTTTACAATTGCATAAAAGTGAAGCTGTTATTACTAAATTTTCATCTACATTCAAATCCATAATATTAATAAACATTTTAGCAAGTGTTGTTTTAAAGATTACACTTTTATCAAAAAAGATTCTCTTTTCTGGATCATCTCTAAGCTTTTTTTCCAGATAACACATTATTACCATTTTTTCTTCCATATCTTTTTCTTCATCTAAGATATAGTCTGCAAATGTTTGCATGATTGTTTTTCCTTCCTTTATTTCCAAAGTTTGACTATTTTTCCATTTTTTAGTTACAGTTTTATCTTATTTTCCATATTATAGTCTTTAGTTTATTATATAAAATTAGTCGACTACTTTCAATATATTTTGCTAAATGTAACATAATTGTAATTTAAATGTAATGGAAGCGAAATATTAATTATTATTTTTCTATTTCACCACGTGCAAGTTCATCACATCTGTTATTATACTCATTATCACTATGTCCCTTTACTTTAATAAAATTCACTTTATGTATTTTTGTAAGTTCATATAATTCTTGCCAAAGTTCTTTGTTTTTTACTGCATCCCCTGAAGCAGTTTTCCAGTTTTTCTTTATCCATCCATAAATCCATTTTTGTTCAAATGCATTTACAACATAAGCACTATCACTATATAAATCAACTTCACAAGGAAATTTAAGCATTTTCAAGCCTTCGATTACAGCTGTTAATTCCATTATATTATTTGTTGTCTGTCTATTTCCTCCTGAAATTTCCTTTTTTACGTCTTTATACATTAGAATTGCTCCCCATCCACCTGGTCCTGGATTACCTGAACACGCACCATCTGTATAGATTACCACTTTCTCCATAAATAATTTCATTCCTTCCTTGCCTTCGCTAGCACTACGTCTGCGGAAGGCACAAATCTTTATTATTTTTCAACCTTTCCTCCAAAACATTGTTTTTTATTTATTTTTATGATAAGATTATACCATAATATTTTTAATATGCAATAATGGAGGAGTTTTGATGAATAAAGTGCTTGGAATTGTGTGTGAATATAATCCTTTTCATAATGGTCATCTATATCACATAATACAATCAAAAAAAATATCTGGTGCTGATTATACCATTGCTATAATGACAGGTAATTTCACTCAACGCGGTGATGTCTCAATTGTTGATAAATGGTCTAAAACCCAAATGGCTTTACTTGGCGGGGTTGACTTAGTAATTGAGCTTCCTGTTTTATATTCTATTTCAAGTGCTGAAAATTTTGCTGAAGGTGCAATTAAAATTTTAAACTCTTTAAAAATAGTTGATAATATATCTTTTGGTTCAGAAACACGAGATATTAATCTTTTAGATAGAATTGCTGAAGTTTTATATAATGAACCTAGGGAATACCAAACTTTGCTTTCTCATGAACTTTCAAAAGGAATTTCTTTTCCTAAAGCTCGTGAAAATGCGTTGATGATGTATTTAAATGATGTCAGGAGATTTGCTAATGTTTTATCTTCTCCTAACAATATTTTAGGTATTGAATATTTAAAAGCTTTAAGAAAATCAAAAAGTCATATGTTGCCTATTTGTATTCCCAGAGTTGGAGCAGGTCATAATGATACTACTTATTCGCAAAGTATTGCAAGTGCAACTGCCGTTAGAAATCTTGTTTATTCAAATAAATATGATTCTCTTGAGTTTAAACGTTTAGTGCCTGTACCTACTTACTCTATTTTAACTGAAAATATAAAAAAGGGACATATTGTTAATGGACTAGCAAATTTTGAAAAAGAGATTTTATATACTATTCGTAAATTATCAATTATAGAAATTGCTAATCTTCCTGATGTTTCTGAAGGTTTAGAGTATAAACTTAAAAATGCAGCAAATTCTTGTAATAGTCTAATAGAATTTTTTAATATTGTAAGTTCTAAAAGATACACAAAAACTAGAATTTCAAGAATTTTGGTATATGCACTTTTAGGAATTACCAAAAAGGATATGCAATTATCTAAATCAACTATTCCATATATTCGTATTCTTGGTTTTAATAAAGATGGTCAAAATCTACTTTCGATGATTTCAAAAGCTAACCCTAAACTTCCTTTGATTACATCAGTTAAAAAATTTGAAGACACTAATAAAAATAAAAATTTACAAGTTATGCTTGCCAAAGATATTTGGGCAACTGATGTTTATACTCTTGGTTATGGATTTGATTCTTGGGCAGGTCTTGATTATACTCATAGATTAATAACTCCTTAGTTTTGCAAAATTATATTATCTTACATAATGATTAAAAAAAGGCTCCTATTTTGGGAGCCATCTTTTATGTTTTATTGAGTTATCCATTTTACTAGATTTAAGTTTTCACTATCTAAAAGCATTTCATGTTTTGGCATAACTCTGAAAGTGTATCCATAATTTCCACCTGTTGGGAACTCTATTTCTGCATAATATATATATACTTTGTTTTCTTCGTCTAAATATTCTATTTCCATAGGTGTTGCACTTACCTTTTCAAATGAACCGTCTTGTTTAATTTTTCCAATATATGCTTCTACTTGTACAGAATCAGGACTTATATTAGGTAATTCAACTTGACATCTTACTTCTATTTTAGTTCCTGCATCAAGTGTAACGTCATTTATATTGTTTTCTTGAGTTATTTTTATATCTTTCCAATTGCTTGTTAACTCTTGTTTCCATGAATTATAAGCTGTTACTTGATTTAAATCTTGATAATATTTTTTAGTTAAATCGCAAAGTGGAATGTATAATTTTTTTGTGTAATCAACTACCATTCTTGAAGTACTATACTTTCCTCCATTTGTAGCTATTGATTCCTTCATTATTTTTATCCATTTTGAAGATATTCCATTTTTATCTTTTTCATAATAAGCTGGAATTATTTGTTTTTCTAATGTATCATAGATACTATTGCTATCTGCAATATCTTGTACTTCATATGATGGGTATTCTGAGTTTATTCCTATTGGCCATCCATTTCTTCCATTATATCCTTCTGCCCACCATCCATCTAATACACTAAAGTTTATAACTCCATTTGCTGCTGCTTTTTGACCACTTGTTCCTGATGCCTCCATTGGTCTTCTTGGATTATTTAACCACACATCAACTCCACATACTAAATATCTTGAAATTTCTATGTTGTAATTTTCTAATAAAAATATTTTTCCTTTAAATTGTGGCATCATTGATACTTCATGTATATATTTTATTAAGTCTTGACCTTGTTTATCTGCAGGGTGTGCTTTTCCCGCAAATATTAATTGTACTGGTCTATCTTTATCATTTAATATTTGAGTTATTCTTTCTAAATCTCTAAATATTAATGTGGCTCTTTTATATGTTGCAAATCTTCTT
>CALXZT010000084.1 GCA_944393315.1 uncultured Clostridia bacterium | reverse complement strand
AGAAAAAATGAGAAAAAACAGCTCATTAGTTTCATCGACTTAAAAAAGTGTTAGCAAAAAGTTAAGTAAATGAAGGAGAGATACTAATGAAAAATAACAAAGATACAATAATTCATAAATATTTTATAGAAAAATTAAAACCTGTGGAAATAGCAAAAGAACTTAATATTTCAAAAAGTGCAGTTACACAGGTATTACAAAAAGACAAAAGATATAAAAAAGAAAAAATAAAAAGAATAACTAAAAATAAAAAAAATCATAATGAAATGACAAAAAAGTATATGAAACACAAAAGAGAAGAAATAAAAAGAAAAAAAGACAAAGATACTATTGATTTGAAAAATATGCACAATCAAGCAACAGCAGAACTTTCAAAAAAGAGAAGAATAACAAACATAGCATATAGAAATTGGAATAAAAGTGCATTTACTTATAATTCGAAAAGAAAAGGTTACGAATTTAGAAAAGAATTAGGAAGAAGTTATGATGTACCTAAATTTATAAAAGTGGAGGTGTAAATTGGGAAATTTATATAATTATGAACAGGTAGAAGCATTTGCATTAGTTGGATTACACAATTTATTAAATTCAGCCAATAAGGATAATATTAACTTGAATACGTTTAAGATGTTTTTAGAACCATTAGAAAAATTACATAGCAAAGAATTTGCAGTAAATTATGCAAATAGTTTATTAGAAGAAGAAAATAAAAAAGATAAAGAATTAAAAGAAAAAAATAAAAATAACAATATTCAGGAGTGATAATTGTGGCAGTTGTATTAAAAATAATAGTAATATTCTCAATAATAATAGCATGCTGTATGTATTTGGTAATAGTAGGTGGAAATATGAACAAAACAGAAGAGGAAAAAGAATTAGAAAATCAAGAACAAATGAAGTTTCTAAAAAATAATTGCAAAACAAAAAATGTATAGAAATGGAAAAAATACACATTATATTAATGAGGTGATTAGATTGAATTTTATAGATAAGGCACATAAGGATTTTTATGAAAAAAAACTAATGGAATATGGAAATCCAAATACAGGCGATGTTTACTATAAAGCATTAGTATATACATTACGGAATTTGTGAAACCACAAGAGACCATTTTGACGAAATATTTAATGAAAAAGAAAGAATTATAAACCTTGATTCGGTAGATACAGCATGGCAAACAAGTACATCTTCAAAAGTAACAAGAATGGCCCTTAATCTTTGGAATCATAGTATTATGTATGATAGTGAGGAAGATTTGAAAAATGGACATATTTCTAGTGCCTATGCACCAAGTGAAATTTTTTGCTGTTCCTATGCACCATATTTTTGGGAAGCGATAAAGATTCGCTATCCAGAATATACAAGATATAACTGCGAAAATAAATATAATACTTTAGAAAATATAATTGTATATATAAGAGGTGTTAGAGATAATTCAATATATAAACAAAAACAGGAAATAGAGAACTACTGTAAACGACACAATATAAATTTTCAAAATGTTTATATAGATGATGGTTATAGTGGTACAACTATGGATAGACTAGAAATAAAAAAAATCATAGAAGATATAAAAAATAATAAAATTGATAAAATACTTATTTCTTCTGTAGATAGAATTTCAAGAAATATGAGTGATTGGATAGAATTTACGAAACTTTGTAATGATAAAGAGGTTGAAATAATTACAATAGATGGTTCATTAGAAGATACAAAAAAATATATAGAAACACTAAAAGAAAATATATTATTAGATATTTTTAATTATAAAGATAATCAACAAGGGACAGAAGATGAAGAAGAATTAATATAAACGATGTATTAATATTGTATAAAAATGGCATTAATAGAAATAATAAGTATTGTTTATATTTTTTTATGAAGGAGGGACAACTTAGTGAGAAAAAATAATATATATGAACAAAAATTAAGAGATTATACCAAAAATATAAAAATAAATACTCATTTTAACGAGGAAGGAATTGAAATAAATGAACTTATGAAAGAAATTATATTAAATAATTGTAATCCTATTGAAAGAAAAAAATTGGAATTTTAAAAAACTATCAAAAAAGCAATAATTAAAGGGATTTGTTGAAATTTACATTGGATTTTGCTTTTTTGATAGTTCTTTTTTGGGTTGGATATTTTAATTAAATATGTTATAATATTTATGTAAGATTTCTAGCCCTCTAAAGGAGGAAAGATATGTTTGAGGGCTTAACTAAAAATGCTTTATATAGAGTTGGTATTTATATAAGATTATCTAAAGAAGATAATGATAAAGTTATTGAAAGTGAAAGTATAACAAACCAAAGAAATATTTTATTAGCATATTTAAAGGAAAACAAATTAGCTTTGGCTGGAGAATATGTCGATGATGGTGTTTCAGGTACTACTTTTGATAGACCAGCATTTAATAGATTAATTAATGATATAGAAGATGGCAAGGTCAATATGGTAGTAACAAAAGATTTGTCAAGATTGGGAAGAGATTATATACAAAGTGGTTATTATGTTGAACAATATTTTCCAATGAAAAGAGTTAGGTATGTATCAATATTAGATAATATTGATACAGAAAGAAGCAACTCATCAGAAAATGATATAGCACCATTTAGATCAATATTAAATGAAATGTATGCAAAGGATATATCAAAAAAAATAAGAATTGTTTTTCAGCAGAAAAAGGAGGATGGGCAATTTTTAAGTACATCTGCACCATTAGGCTATAAAAAAGATCCAAATGATAAACATCATTTAATAATAGACAACGAAACAGCACCATTGGTTAGAAGAATGTTTAAAATGATAATTGATGGATATGGCACTACACAAATTGCAAATATATTTACAGATGAGCATATTCCAACTCCAGCTATGAGAAATAAATATCAGACAAATGCTTTATCATATCAGTATGGATACTGGCATGCTGCCAGTATAAGAAGAATGTTAAGAAATAATGTTTATATTGGTAAACTTGAGCAGGGTAAAAGCCAGACGATAAGTTATAAAAATAGGCAAAGGGTCAGATTGCCAAAGGAACAATGGATAGTAGTAGAGAATGCACATGAACCATTAATAGATGAAGAAACTTTTTATACAGTACAAAGACTGCTCGACACAAGTGCTAAGAAAACAGTAAAAAGAACTTATTTACTTACTGGATTATTAAAATGTGCAGATTGCGGAGGAAGTATAGGTATTGCACATTCAAATAAAAGAAATTTTTCTTATACAAGTTGTAATTTATATAGAGCATACACTAAAAGACATTTATGTACACCACATACATTAAATTATGAAGCATTGGAATTAATGGTAGTAGAAAAGGTTAGAGAGCTTTGTAAAATTTGTATGGATAATGAAAAAATAGAAGAAGCATTAAGAAAAAAAATAGAAAATAATAATTATAAGTCAACTCTTGAAAAAACATTAAAAGAAGCGAATGAAAAAAAGATAAGATTAGAAAAAAATCTTGAAAGATTGTATGAAGATAGATTAAACGATGTCATAACGGTAGAAATGTATAAATCTATGTCTGCAAAACAAAATGAAGGATTGTTAAAATTAAAAAATGAAATAAAATCATTAGAGGATAAATTAAGCGAATTTGTTAAAGAAGAGAAAGAAATTTTTTCATTTGATTATAAAGAAATAATAAATGATTTCTTGAAATTAAAAAATCCTACAAAAGAAATAATGTCAAAAATTATAGATAGGATTGAAATTCACGAAGATAAAAAAGTAGATATATATTACAGAATAAAGGCTTTTGAAAAGTTAAAGTAGATATATATTTTATTTTTTACAATAGAGAGTTACAAAAACTTACACCAACATCACAGTTACAAGAACTTATTCCAACAGTTGTTGAAACAGCAGTTTTAGTAAATGATTCTTTAGATTTATTTATTACTAAACTACAAGATGAAGCAAAATCTAATGATTATTTAAATCAGTTGAAAGAAGAGGATAATTATGAAGAAATAAAAGAAGTTTTGATTCCTCAAGATTATAATTTGATTGTCACTCCCAAGGAAATTGATGGATTGATTGAAAATATGAGTAAGATTGTAGCGACAGGAATAAATCAAGCAGTATAGAATGATTTTTTTCTTATGAATTTGTAGAATTTTTTTCGATGTATAAATAATAGATGAGAGTAGAAGTGTGGAACAGTAAAAAATATTTTTCGACAGATAAA
>CALXZT010000083.1 GCA_944393315.1 uncultured Clostridia bacterium | reverse complement strand
GATTATTAAGCAAGAATTACAATTTGAGGAATGTCTAAAACAACGAATTGAATTTATATGTGAGTTTTCTAAAGTTAATCCTACTTTTAAAAATGGTTGCATTAGAAAACTAGAAAAAACTAATCTTACATATATTGAACCACATAGATCCAATATTATTAATTAAAAAAACATCTGATTATATTTTCGATTATAAAAGAGAACCCCCTAATGAACTCTACTTTTTTGAGTAGATTCCATTAGGGGGCTTTTTGTGGAATTCCTTACTTAATCATAAGATACGGAACGCCGCCAGGCAGGAATCCCCACATTTCTCTTGGCATGAAGTATTCCATGAGTCCCAAGCCAATTGCCATAACAACCAGTTCCTCACAAATACGATGCATACCAGTCCACTGTTCGCCGTCCTTCGTAGTGCAGAGATTCAAAAAAGTCCATCCTTCCTTAAACTTTGCTGGCAGTTCAGCAAGGAGAGCAGTCACGAGTTCCCGCTTTTCTTCCAAGCGCTGTGGGTGGAGTCCAAACTTACTGGTAATCCCCTCTACCTTCACATGGTTGGTAGTGTCCTCACCTTCTCTGAAAAGGCAGTCCATAAAGGCATTATGTGTCAGTCCGGACATGTTGGCTGCAGTAACAGTGATGTCGTTTGCCATAATTATTCCTCCTAGTCTTTCTGTAAGTTACTGGATTTCCAGTAACCATTTCCAACTTAGTACATTTATTATAATTCGCTGTACCTACGAATACTAAATATAGTATAGCACAAATTTACATAAAATGCAAATTTAAAAAATACTTGATTTTTATTAAATAATCTGGTAACCTATATATAAATTGATTGACATTTGTATCAATCGTCAAGAGAGTCAAAAAGTTGTAGATAACTACTTCGTTGGCACCAAAAGACATAATCGTCGCACTAGAAGAGAAAATTAAATCGACTATAACAGGTCGATTTTTTTACTTTGTTCGCTTGTTCTTAATTGTATAGTAGATAACATAGAAAATGAGATAGTAGATATGTGTTGCCACTTTACTAGATAGCATTTGCTATCAGAAAGTGAGGTGGTGTTTATGAGTTTTATATTATTCTTAATAATTACCATAATGGTATCACTAACCATAAACGTAGCCTTATTAGTC
The DNA here is from genome assembly GCA_944393315.1 of uncultured Clostridia bacterium. Lineage (GTDB taxonomy): Bacteria > Bacillota > Clostridia > TANB77 > CAG-508 > CAG-269. Next base: position 3,409 of record CALXZT010000083.1, on the reverse strand, counting down.
GATATGTCTATATTATCTTTTTGGGCAATATAACCACATATTTTGCCTTTTCCACAACTTCCTGCTTGCCCACCTAAAACGACAGTTACATTTTTATTAATTTGAATTTTACTTCCTATTCATAGAATTTTTGGATATCTTCTATATCAAAAATTTCTTTTACAAATTGACTTATATTTGCAAGTCCGGCCAATTTCTTATTATTAAAATCTAAAGCAAATTTAATATCTTTCCACTCATATATGCCTTCATAATTAGGTTTTACAGGGACTTCATCTATAAAATCATATAGAACACTTAAATGTGTTCCTTTATTCATTTTATTTGTTTCAGGATATATATAGGTTACAAGTAGTTTAGGATTATTTAATTGTATGCCTGTTTCTTCATAACATTCCCTTATTGTTGCTTGGACTTCAGTTTCATTTTCTTCTATTTTTCCACCAATTCCATTCCAACAATTTCTATATGGTTGTTTATTTCGTTTTAACAATAATACTTTTTTTATAATCTTTTGTAAATAGAAAAATAACAACAAACTTTTTCAATTTTTCACCATTCCTTTATATTATTCAGTCTTAAATATTTTATCATAAATACTTAGATAGTTACAGAATAAATAAAAAATTTATATAATAGTACACATTTTATAAAAAGTATGCTAAAATATATTTACAGTCGATAATCGGAGGTGGTGCAATAGTGGAAGTGTGTTTTCTCGCAAATAACCACCGCTAATGCACTAAGTAAGAAAACAGAGGAAATTTCCCCCTCTGTTTTATATTATAAGTATAAAATTAATTAAAAGGACTAAGAAATGAAATGTAAAAATTATGTTCCGCAACTGATTGTGGATGAAAGAATGAGAAAAATAGAAAAAGAAAATTTGAAAAAAATAAAATACAACTTAATAGAAATAAAACAAAGTAACATGGTTTATGAAGAAATATCAGCACATGTAGACATATTTGTCTGTAAAATAGGCAATAAGCTAATTATTGAACCAAGTCAATATAAATTAATAAAAGATCAATTAACGTGTAACTTCAAAATAGAACAAGGTAAAGAAAAACTTGAAAAAAAATATCCATATGATATAAAATATAATGTATGTACGATTGGAAAAAAGGCATTTCATAATTTTAAATATACAGACCCAAAAATAAAAGAAGAACTAGTAAAACAAGGATATGATTTAATAAATACTACACAAGGGTACACAAATTGTTCGATAGCTGTAATAGATAATAATAGTGCTATTGTTACAGATAAGGGATTATATAAAATATTGCAAAAATATAATATAGATGTATTATATTTAGAATATGAGCCAGACATAAAATTATTAACAAACACAGGATATAGTACCAGAAAAGGATTTATAGGTGGTGCTATTTCAAGAATTCATGAGAATATAATAATATTTGGTGAGTTAAAAAGAATAGATAAAGAAGGAAAAATAAGAAGATTCATAACATCCAAAAGTTTAAATGTGATTGAATTTAAAAACTTAGATGTAATTGATTATGGAGGAACAGTTTTATTAAGTTAATAATAATGCATCTTTTTTGTTACATAAAAGTATATTTGTCATAAAATTGAGGATTATACTTTAAAATTGATAAAATCCTATAAAAGCAAATGGAGGTAATAATGAGAAATATAACTGTTGAAAAGAATAAAATCTATGTTGTAGACATTATAGATAATGGAATAGAAGGAGAAGGAATTGCCAAAATAGACAATTTTACAATTTTTATACCAGGAGCAATAATGGGAGAAAAAGTAAAGATTCTAATAGTAAAAGTTCTTGCATCATATGCTTATGGAAAAATAATAGAAATAGTAGAAAAAGCAAATAAAAGAGTAGAACCAGACTGCACAACATATAAAAGATGTGGAGGATGCAATTTGAGGCACATTGATTATGATGAAACTCTAAATATAAAAGCTAAAACAGTACAAAATTTAGTAGAAAAAACGCTAAGAAATAAAATAAAGGTAGATACTACATTAGGAATGGGAAATCCATACCACTACAGAAACAAAGCACAATATCCTGTAGGAATAGGAAAAGATGGTAAACCAGTAATTGGAGTATTTGCAAAAAGAACTCATGAAATTATCCCAATGGAGAAATGTCTTATTCAAGATGAAAGAGTTGAAAAAGTTGCAAAATTTACATTTGAGTTTGTTAAAAAAAATAACATTAGTATTTATAATGAAAAAACTCAAAAAGGAATCTTAAGGCATATAGTAATAAAAATAGCGAAACAAACAGAAGAGATAATGGTAATTTTAGTAATAAATGGTGAAACTTTAAAAGATGAAGAAAAACTAGTTGAAGTGCTAATAAACAAATTTCCAAACATAAAAACAATTGTAAAAAATATAAATAAGAAAAATACAAATGTAATATTAGGAGATAAAAATGTAAGTATATATGGAGATGGCTATGTAATAGATATTTTAGGCGAGTATACATTTAAAATTTCTCCACTGTCTTTTTATCAAGTAAATCCTGTTCAGGCAGAAGCTTTATATAATATTGGAGTGGAAGAAGCAAAAATAACTAAAGAAGATGTTGTATTTGATTTATATTGTGGGGTAGGAACCATTTCAATTTTTATGTCTAAGTATGCTAAAAAAGTATATGGAATAGAAATTGTTGAAGAAGCAATTGAAATGGCAAAAGAAAATGCAAGAATTAATAATATCAAAAATACAGAATTTATTGCAGGTGATGTACAATTAATTTTGGATGATTTGATAAATAAAAAGAATATAATTCCGGATATAATTATGATAGATCCTCCTAGAAAAGGATTAGATAAAATAAGTATAGAAGATATTTTAAAGATTAAACCTAAAAAACTGGTATATATTAGTTGTAATCCTGCAACTTTAGTTAGAGATTTAGCAACTTTTGAAGGATTATATAATATAAAAAAGATTAAGCCAGTTGATATGTTTCCATTTACCAGCCATGTGGAGTGTGTAGCGTTGCTAGAGTTGAAAAATTGCCAGTAGTGCTTGAATTTACTAGCTTTCAAGATACAATAATGTTTCATAAAAGAGGTAGATTTGGTCTAGAAAAAGTACAAAATTCTGAAATTAATGTTAAGGTTGTTTTAGATATGGAGTGTGGAAACATATAAAATGAATTTAAAAAATTGATGTAACAGTTGTTATGAGCAAATTGCAGAGATTATATATCTATGCTCAATACACCATATGATATGGCCCAATGTTGATGAACATATGAATTTATTAAAATAAAATTTTTAAGTTAAAGAGAATCCTAAGTAAAGTGCCTTGTAATAGGCACTTTATTTTGTATGACGGGCATGTCATAAATCTAGGGTGAAAGTCCCAAGAGGCGTATTTGTCGCGAACTCAATAGCAACTT
>CALXZT010000082.1 GCA_944393315.1 uncultured Clostridia bacterium | reverse complement strand
ATTTTCAACCATCCTTTACTAAAATTTTCCTATATATTATATCATAAAAAGCTTCAAAAGTACAGCTAATTAACATAAAAAACTTGCAAAAACAATTAAAAAGTAATAAAATATATATGTTAAAAATTAAGAGAGGAATAAATAAATTATGAAAAAAGTAGAATTATTAGCACCAGCAGGTTCATTTGAAAAAGCCAAAATAGCATTTCTATATGGAGCAGATGCAATTTATTGTGGTACATCATCATTATCATTAAGAACAAGAGCAGATATGGACAACAACAATTTAGCAGATACTATAAAATATGCTCATAGCCTAAACAAAAAAGTATATGTAACATTAAATATATTTGCTTGGGATGAAAAATATGATGAAATAATTGAACAAGTTAAAATGTTATCCAAAATAGAACCAGATGGAATAATAGTTGCAGATGGTGGAGTTATGGAAGTAGTAAAACAATATGCTCCAAAAATACCAATACATATGAGCACACAATCAAATATAGTAAGTATGCATGCATGTAATTTCTGGTTTAAAAATGGTGCCAAAAGAATGATAATGGCAAGAGAATTAAACAAAAAACAACTAAAATACATAATGGAACACAAGCCACTTGGAATGGAAACAGAAATATTTATACATGGTGCAATATGTTTTTCATATTCAGGAAGATGTTTCTTAAGTGATTTTATCACAGGAAGAAGTGCAAATTTAGGAGATTGTGCACAAAGTTGTAGATGGGCATATAATTTATATGCAGAGGAAAAAAATAACCCAGGAAATATAATGCCAATTGAAACAAACGAATATGGTACAAGCATTTTTTCATCAAAAGATTTATGCTTAATAAAAGAAATCCCAGAAATAATTGAAATGGGAATAGACAGTTTAAAAGTTGAAGGAAGACTAAAAACAGAATATTATATAGCAAGTGTAATAAATGCATATAGAAATGCCATTGATGATTATATAAAAGATTCTGAGAACTATGATTACACTAGATATTTAAGAGAACTTGAAAAAGTAAAAACTAGAGGATTAACAACTTTTTATTTTAATGACAGAGAAAATAAAGATATACAAGAATATAGTGGAAAACAATATAATGAACAATATGAATTTGGCGGAAAAGTAATAAAATATGGACCAGACAGATCTATAATAGAAATTAGAAATAGATTAAAAGTTGGTGATGAAATGGAAATAATAATTCCAAACAAGATAGAACCTGTAAAATTCACCATAGACAAATTATGGGATATAGAAACAGACAACGAAATTGAAGCAGTAAATCCAGGAAAACAGGGACAACAAGTAAAATTAAAATTACCAATAGAATGTCAGAAAGATTGGATACTTAGAAGAAAAAAATAAAATTAAAATCTTTCAAAAATATAAAAACTAGTTATAATTAATGTTGAAAAAAGCAATTAATATGTTATAATTATTGCATAAAAACAAAAGAAAAATTTGATTTTAGCAAAAATAAAAAAATCAAATTTTATCTTAAGGAAGGATGAAATAATCAATGAGTAAAGAAAAAAAAGACAAAAAAGAAAAGAAAAAAATTGATAAATACACAATTTTTAGAAAGGTATTAGCAGCATGTTTAATTGCATTTACAGTACTTGGAACTTGTTATACTTTTATATATTTAGTGCTAAATGCATAAAATAATGTAAAAGAGGGTAAGGTTTATGGAAGAAAATATAGGAAATATATTAAATAATTTTTATGAACAAAATATACTAAATTATATAGAAACTTTAAGGCAATATCCAGTAAAACTAATAAGTGTTATTTTAGATTTAGCTATAGTAATATTTTTATTTTATAGTCTAATCAAAATAACTAAAAACTCAAGAGCATGGCAACTATTAAAAGGCATAGTTTTCTTAATTGTTGCACAATGGTTAAGTAAAGTACTTAACCTAACAATATTAAATTATATTTTATCAGCAGTCATGAATTGGGGAGTTATATTATTAATAATAATTTTCCAACCAGAAATAAGAAGAGCTTTGGAACAGCTAGGAACTAATAAACTAACTAAATTCTTTGGAATTGATAATAAAGATTTAGCAACAAGAACTAAAGAAGACATATATAAAACTGTTATAGCTGTAACTGAACTTGCAAAATCAAAAACAGGTGCATTGATTGTTATAGAAAGAGATATAAAAATAAAAGATATAATTGCAACAGGAATTATTATAGATTCAGAGGTATCACCACAACTATTAGTAAACATATTTGTCCCTAAAACGCCACTTCATGATGGAGCAGTTGTAATTAGTAACAACAGAATTTCAGCAGCAGCTTGTATGTTACCATTAGCTTCAAGCACAGATATTGCAAAAGAGCTTGGAACAAGACATAGAGCTGCAATAGGAATTTCAAAAGAATCTGACAGTATAGCGATTGTTGTATCAGAAGAAACAGGAAAAATATCTGTTGCAAAAGATGGAACTCTTATAGCAGATGTTAGAGAAGATGCCCTAAAAAAGATTCTGATAAATAGTATAGTTACTAAAAGGTTTGCTGAGAACAAGAAAAAAAATAATACTAGAATAACTAATATAAAAAACATTTTTAAAAATAAAAAAAATAATGTTAAAGAATTAAAAGAAAAAAATAAAAATTCAAAAGAGCAAAATAAATAATAATACAAATAGGAAACTAAAAATGAGAAATATAAAGCTTGTAATTGAATATGATGGAAAAGAATTCAATCGGATGGCAAAAACAGCCAAGTAAGCCAAACATTCAAGGAACTATTGAAAACGCAATAAAAGCTATTACTGGTGAAGAGGTTGAGTTAAATGCTTCAGGCAGAACAGACGCAGGCGTACATGCATATGCTCAAGTAGCAAACTTTAAAACAAATTCAAATTTGCCAATCGAAAAATTTCCAATAGCCATTAATTCAAAATTAAAAAAATCAATAATAATAAAAAATGCCGAAGAGGTAGATGAAAGATTTCATAGTAGACTAACCTGTAAAAGAAAAACATACAGATATGTTATTAACAATTCAACTACTGGAACAGCAATTTACAGATATTTAGAATATCATATATCTACAAAGTTGGATGTCAAAAAAATGCAAGAGGCTGTAAAGTACTTTGAAGGAGAACATGATTTTAAAGCATTTAAAGCAAGTGGTACAAGCAGTAAAAGTAATGTAAGAACAATATATAATGCCAAAGTATACCAAGTAGATGAAAGAATTTATATTGAACTTACAGGAAATGGATTTTTATATAATATGGTTAGAATAATTGCAGGAACCTTAGTCGATGTTGGAATTGGAAAAATATTACCAGAAGAAATTCAGCAAATAATCAAAGAAGGAAAACGTCAAAATGCTGGAAAAACATTGCCAGCTCATGGATTATATTTATTAAATGTAGAATACTAATAGTTGCTTGGTAACCAAAAATAAAAAAGTTCATATTATATACTAAATAGTTTAAAACTATATGAAAGGAAGATGGATATGAACCTAATACTTATTTTTGTAGTTTTACCTTTAGCAACTATTATTTTCTCTATAGCGTTACAAAGATTACTTAAATGTCCTATATTAGTAGCAGCAGTCATTTTTGCAATATTTTTGATACTTACTTATACAGTATTTGGAACAGAATTTTTAATATTTGCAATATTGTTTGCTATTTTAGCATTTATAACAGCATTTTTAACGAAGTTATCATGTAGAATTATTAGAAGACTAGATGATTTGGATGATAGAAATTCAAATTGTGATTGTGATGATGATAATAATGATAACGATTCTTGTAGACGTTCAAGAAGCGGAGAAACAAATAGACGAAGAAATAGAAGAAGATGTAATTGTGATTGTGATGATTCAGATGACGATAGTGATGAAAACTTGTTAACTATATCAAGCAGGTGTGGAAATGGTAATAATACCAGATTACTAACAATAAGTACTACTGGAAACTGTAACAACAATAATAATAACAACTGTAGTTGCAACAATGATCATAACTGTAGTTGTAACAATAATAATTGTAACTGTAGAAGCAATAATAATAGTGAAAGAATATTTTTAAATGCCGAAATGGTACCTAGCAATAATGGAAGATCAGGAGCATTTAGAGGTTGTTTTAGAAGAAGATAAACAATTGCAAGCATAAATGTATATTGTTATAGTTAAGACTAAAAATGAAAATAGTTATTGAGAAGATTTGAAAAAATCTTCTTTTTTACTTGACTTTTTCAAAATTAGCCATTATAATAATAATGTTCTATTTAAACTATATATGGCGAAGTAGCTCAGTTGGCTAGAGCATCCGGTTCATACCCGGCAGGTCGGCGGTTCAAATCCACCCTTCGCTACCAATGACGTTTTTGTTCGAACTAATACAACAGAGTTGATACAAAATCAATCGGTACAATATATGGGATTATTAAAGAGAGCATCATATGCAAATTTTGGTTATGAAGATGTTTCTTACTTACATAATTCAAAAACATATTTAGAAAGACTTAGAAAGGTAACTGCACAAAAGAGAGATTATAGAAAACCATTTGATGATGGATATGGTCAAAGATAATTTTTAAATTTTATTATTTGACATTTTTTTAATATCTGTGTATAATAAGTATAGGAAATGAATAACCGCAGTGAATGCGGTTACCACTACA
>CALXZT010000081.1 GCA_944393315.1 uncultured Clostridia bacterium | reverse complement strand
AAAAAGGATATACTAAAATACTTATAATTGAAGTAGTAATGATAATATTTTTACTTTTTAATAGTTTTATAGTAAACTTTTTATCTAATTACTTATTAGTATTATTTCTATTTTTATCGCTATGCCTATTTAAAATATTTTTTGATTTTGAAAAAGATAAACACAGAAATACAAATGACATAATAATATATCTAATTATGTATTTACTTGTAGTATTTGTTATATATTATGCAATTGGTTTAGTTACAGGATATGTACGTATGCCAAATTACTATAACTTATATGGATTATTCACATTTATTTTACCTACAATTTTAACGGTTATTACAAGTGAATTTTTAAGATATCAATTATTAAGAAAAAGTGAAGGCAATTTAAAATTAATTGTTCTTACAACTATTTTATTTATCTTAGTTGATGTAAGTAATACAATATATTTTTCGGATTTTTCTTCTGGATATGAAACTATTGTTTTTATTGGATTGACTCTTCTTCCAAGTATATGTAAAAATATATTTTCAACTTATACATCTTCTAAAACAGGATATAGACCTGCTATAATTCTTAATTTATGTATAGGACTATATAAATATTTATTACCAATAATGCCAAATTTTAATGAATATTTTCAATCAATGTTCTCTTTAATAGTATTAACTGGAATTACATTTTTACTATATAAGGTATTAAAAAAAGACTCAAAAGAAGAGGAGATTGATAGTAGACACTCAAATAAACCTATAATTATTGCATATATAATTGAAGTAATTGTTGCTATAATTTTAGTTTACTTTGTAAGTGGATATTTCCAGTATTATGCAATAGCTATTGCATCAGGATCTATGTATCCTACATTTGATAGAGGCTCAGTAGCAATAATTAAAAAAACAGAAGATTATTCTAGTTTAGAGGTAGGAGATATAATAGCATATAATTATGAAAATAGAATCATAGCTCATAGAATAGCAAAAATAACTGAGATAGATGGCACTAAATATTTTTATACTAAAGGAGATGCAAATAATAGCTTGGATAACTATGTAGTTAAAGAGGAAATGATTATGGGTATAATAAGTACCTATATGCCTTTTTTGGGTTATCCTACAGTTTTAATAAATGAGTTATTAACAGATTAATAATATTCTAAAGAAAAACAAGAAGGGAATGAGAAAGAGTATGAAAACCCAAGGAAAAGCAAAAGAAAAAATTAACTTTCAAGAACTTCATAATGAAAAGAAATTCTATTTTAAATTAATCATTAAGATAGTCATATTAATTGTGCTTATATCTATATCAATATTTTTGCTTAGAGCTTCTTTTACAGCAGATAACCTCCTTTCTTATACAGAAACAGGAAGCATCGATTACAAAGTTTACCTAAAAGAAAATAATTTTTACAAAGACAAGTATTTAGGTAAAAACATGACATATATAACTAGCTTAGTAGATTATATTGCAATAGATTTTAATTATGATTTTGAAACTACTGAAAAATCAAATTTAGATTATACATATTCTGTTTATGCAAATTTAGTTATTACTCCAGAGGATAATTCTAAAGTACTGTTTGATGAAAAATATGTATTGCAAGACATTACCTCGAAAAAAATATCAAATACAAATGAATATAACATTATAAAAGCAGTTACTTTAGATTATAATTACTACAATGATTTAGCTAATACTTTTAAAACTACTTATGGGGTCAATTGCAACAGTAAACTAATTGTAGGACTACTTGTTGATACAAATGGAAAAGACATAAAATATGAAACCGAATTTAATAATTCAAATGAAATAAATGTAACCTTTTCATTAGCAAAAAAACAAGTAGACATAAACATGGAGTCGGCAAATCTTGACAGTACTAAAGACATTACAATAAAATCAAATGGATTAATAAAAAACAAAGGACTTTTAATGGTTTCAATTATATTTATACTTGCCACTATTATGGTTATGATAAGTATTGCAAAAACCGTATATAATTTAAGAGTACAGAAAGATGAATACACAAGATATATAGAAAAAATATTAAATAATTATGACAGAGCAATTGTAGAAACACAATACTTACCGAACTTAGATGATTATGAAGTTATTGAAATAAATAAGTTTACTGAATTACTAGATGTTCGTGACACCTTAAGATTACCTATAATATATACTCCAATTGAAGGTAAAGGCAGTTGTTTCTATATTAGACAAGATCGTACAATTTATATACATTATGTAAGCTGTACAAGCTTAGTACCTGTTAAAAAATTTGATAGCTTATTTATGTAAGAAAATCGGAAAGGAAACAATACAAAATGAAAATATATAAAGAAAATTTTGGATTTAACAATTTTAATAAAACAAAAATGTTAACAATGTTTTCTATATATGTTTTCTTTTTTGTTATATTTCTTTCTGTTGGATTTTCATCATTTCAAGAAACATTAATAATGGAAGACATTTCTGCAAGAGTAAATCTTTATACTGATGTTAGAGTCACAAGTTTTAAAGCAATTACTATAAATGATGCTGTGGCATCAAACACAGATTATAACTATAACAGAATTTATGGAGATATTTTATTACCAAGTAGTGATTCAAGTATAATATATGAAATGGAAATTACTAATTTAGGAAATACGAAAGTTGGGATATCAAACATTACTGAAATAAGTGAAAATTTAAAATATACATTGATTGATTATGCAATTGGAGAACCAATAAGTGAAGATGGACAATATACCTTAGGTATTAAACAGAAAATCTTAATTTCAATAAGTTATACGGATGGCGCTATACCGACTTCCGAATCACAAAACTTTAATTTAGAAATAGAATTTAAGCCATTCCATAAAATTACTTATCATGGAGTGCCAGGAGAGGAAAGTCATCCAACAGAAATAATGGATGGGCTAGATTTGGTTATAAATTCAGAAATGACAAATATTAGTAGATTAAAAATAACCCAAGATACATTTTTCTTAACCTTAGGTGAACATTATTTTTATGATGAAATAACACATCAGCTTACTGTAAAAAATGTTACAGGAGATTTACTATTATCATATAGAGATATAACATATTTAGTAAATCTTGCTTCTAATACAGCATATTTTAAAGAAGCAGCTTATAAAGAGCATATTGTAAGCATAGAATTTGTAGACTACATTGATATTTCTGAAGCAGTAAAAACTTATGATTTATCCGAAAATGAAGATAATAGTATAATAGGATGGATTACTGATAATGGTGATGGAACATATAATTTATACATAGGTTCTATATATGATATCTATACTAAAAATTTTGAAAATGCATTTGCTTATATGTATGGGTTAAGAAAAATTGATTTTAAAAATTTAAATACTAGTGAATCGGTTTCATTTAATTATACTTTCTATGAAACTGAAATAACCCACTTAGATTTAAGTACATTTAATACTTCTAGTGCAAAGAATATGGTAGATATGTTTGCAGGTATGGATAAATTAGAAACTTTAGATGTTAGTAATTTTGATACTTCAAATGTAACTAATATGTGGTATATGTTTGGAGGGTTATCAAACATTACAGAACTAGATTTAAGTACATTTAATACATCTAATGTAACAAATATGGGTTATATGTTCTCAGGAATGACTAAACTAAAAACACTTAAATTAGGACAAAACTTTAATACAGGAAAAGTAACTACAATGGAATATATGTTTACAAACAACTCATCCCTAGAAAGCCTAGATGTAAGTATGTTTGATACCACTTCTCTAATTAATGCAAGATATATGTTTTTCAATTGTGAAACTTTGACAACCTTAAATTTATCTAATTTTCAAACACCAGAAGTTACAAATATGGCTTACATGTTTCATGGTATGCAAAATTTACAAACATTAAATATGGATAATTTTAACACATCTAAAGTTACTAACATGGCTGGTATGTTTGGAAATTGTAGAAAGCTTACAAGTTTAAATGTAACCAATTTTAACACATCTAGTGTTACTAATATGGGCGATATGTTTACAAATATGTATGCTTTGCAGACATTAGACTTAAGTAGCTTTGATACATCTAGTGTTACTAATATGAGCTCTTTTATAGCATATTGTAATTCTTTGACTGAGTTAGACTTTAGGCAAGCAGATTTTACAAAAGTAACAAACTCAACATCGATGTTCCAGGGAGCACCAGCAACATTAAGAGTAATTGTCAAAGATGAGGAAGCAAAAACATGGATACAAGACAAATTAGGAGCTGGAAAAGGTACTGTAATAACTGTATCAGAATTATAAATTATTATAGATAATAAAAATACATCTTAAATATTAGATTTTATAATTTAATATTTGAAGATGTATTTTTTATTGTCTAAACATTTAGCAGATTTTGCAAAAACTTTTTTAAATTAGAAATTTTTTATTATTAAATATTCACTTAAAAACTAATTTTACATAAAATATATTAAGGTAAATTATATGAGGTGGTTAGATGGATGAAATACTAGAAATAAAGAATGTAGGGAAAAAATACCAACATAAAAATGGTGAAACAATAGCAATAAAAGATATTAATTTTAAAGTTCGATCTGGTGAATTTATAAGCATAATTGGCCCAAGTGGTTGCCGGAAAATCAACATTATTATCGATAATCGCTGGCTTAGAAGAAAAGACAGAGGGAGAAATCTACATAGAAAACAAAAAAGTAGATGGATTATCCTCAAAAATAGGATATATGCTACAAAAAGATTGCTTATTAGAAT
>CALXZT010000080.1 GCA_944393315.1 uncultured Clostridia bacterium | reverse complement strand
AATTTTTTCTATATATAACATTCCATTTTCAGCTTTATCTTTATTTACTCTTAAAACAAAATTAAATTTATTAACTCTGGGGCTCTGCGAGGCAATAAATTTTATCTCACCATCCTTTCATTTGGATGATTTCAATATTGTTTTTAGGCAACAAAAAAATCAACCAGATTTTATTTTCTGATTGATTTTGTATCAACTCTGTTCTATTAGTTCGAACAGAAACGTCATTGGTGCACCTGGAGGGATTCGAACCCCCGACCTTCCGGTTCGTAGCCGAACACTCTATCCAACTAAGCTACAGGTGCGTACTTAATTATTATACTTTGGTTATTCATTTTTTTCAAGTATTTTAGAAATTTTTTTATGTTTTCACATGTTATTTTTTATGTTTTACAAAAATCTAAATTTTTCTTCTGAGTTTTTGCTATAATTTTTATAGTTTGCAAAAGAAAAGGGGTGTGAAAATGAAAAGTGTAAGCGGAAAAATAATAGGTGATATACATATCTCCGTATGCCAGACTCCTGATGGAGATAAATTCTTTGATTTAAAAGCGACTAATGAAGATATTTTACCTATCCTTGATACTATTGAGGACGTTTTAACAATGTATTAGACTAACATCTTGTTAGTCTTTTTTTGAAATGTACAATACATTTTAAGTTATTTGTAAACTGTTATAGATATTGACTTTTATAGTCTTTTAGTTTAAACTATTGCTAAAGTTAAAAGTTAAAATGTCAAACAATAATATAAAAAATCTATAGTTACTAAATATATTAAAAATTTATACATTTATTAAATAGGGAGAAATACTATGATAGAATATGATGACTTATATAAACTAGTAAAAAATAACCTTTCTACAAAAAGGTTTAATCATACTTTACGAGTTGTAGAAAGAGCAATAGAATATTCAAAAATATATAATGTTGATGAAAATGTAGTAAAACTATGTGCATTAGCACACGATATTGCAAAAGAACTAAATGACGTAGAATTAAGTAAATATTATAATTTATTAGATGAAATAGAAATAGTTAATGCTAGTCTGCAACACGCAAAAATAGGATCAATAATTTGCAAAGAGTTTGATTTTAGTGAAGATATGATAAATTCAATAAAATATCATACTACTGGGCGCGAAAATATGAGTATTCTTGAAAAAATAATTTATTTAGCAGATGCAACAGAATCAGAAAGAGAAATAGGAAAAAACTATGTAGAATTAGTAAAAACAAATATTGACAAAGCTATGTTAGAAATTTCCTCATTAACTTTGAAGAAGTTGTTAGATAAAGGCAAAGTTATTCATGTCAATACTATTAAATGTTACAACTATTATAACATTTTATTAGGTGGGGAGCTTTATCAATAGTTTGGATTTAGAAATTCTTTATGGCAAAATGAATATACTTATGTCTCCTCACATCTTTTTCCTCCATTTAAGAATTCCAAACAATATTTAAAAAACTCTGTATGACTATCTGAAAATTCTCCACTATTGATTAATTTTTTAATTTCTTCTATTGATGCCCATTTAACATCTTCTACCTCTTCTTTTTGCATTGCTATATCATTAATATCAATATTGGCTTTTAAATAATATAAATCTACAAAATCATCTTCTGTCTTTAGCGTTTTAAATAATATTATTTCTTTATTTGTCAAATCTAATCCCAATTCCTCTTTTATTTCCGCAATAATTCCTTGTTTACTGGTTTCTCCAGATACTGGATGTCCTCCTGTGGTGGACCATTTTCCATCTTTTTTCAAAACTCTTTTTTGTATTAAAAAATTATCTTCGTCATTTTGAATCCATACTACAACTGTAATATAATATCTTCCTTTTGGAACTATTTCTCCTTTATAAATTGTTTCACCAGTTAAATTTTTGTTTTTGTCATATAAATCTCTTTTTTCCATCTTTGTTATTCCTTCCTAAATCAATTCTCTAAAAAATCACAAATATATTGTAGTTCTCCTTATAATACTGATGGTCTCAAAGTAAAATTAATTTATAATAAATATTATTTGAAAGAACAAGTATTTAATCTTTGCTTTTTGAGTTATATTCAGAAATTAAAATTTCTACCATTTCTTCGGGAGTTTCTTTACAATTATTATTTAGCCAAATTTTTATAATGGCTGTAATACCAGCCTTAAAAAATTCACAATGATAAGCAATATATTTGTTATTATAAAAACGTTCAGCTAATTCTTTGTCAAAATATGTTATTTCAGAAGTTACGTCAAATTTTAATTTAAAATAAGTTCTATAAAAAATTTGATTTTCTTTTATATGATAAAACATTTTTAAATAACTATTAGGATTGTGACCCGCTTCATTATCATTAGTAAATATGCTTGCATACTCATTTATCATTCTAACTCTTATTTTTTCAACTAAATCATAAATATCAATGTAATTAGCATAAAAAGTAGAACGATTTAAATTAGCTTTTTTACAAATATCTGAAATAGAAATATCTTCTAAATTCTTTGTTTGAATCAGTTGTAAAAAAGTTTTCTCGATTTTTTCTTGTGAATCTTTTTTTCTTTTATTATTTGGTGTATTCATTTTAATATCCTCCATTATTCCGACAAATGTTGTTAAATTGATGATTGTTTTTTAAAATCAAATCTATTATACTATAAAAAGAATAAATCGGAAAGCCTTAAATTTTGTATAAATTTTAATTTTTTTCTTTGGCTTTCCGTAAATTTGTTCTGCGCCGAATTTATGAAATAAATTTGTGTGCAATTTATTTTATATAATAGGAAGTCAGTATGACTTTCCTATTATATAAATAAAAACAACAATTGTTGTTATAATGAAAGGAGGAAAAGAATATGTCAAACCTAAAAGAAGTAAATAAAAAAATCGAAGAAAGTGTTGTATCAGGCTATAAAAGAATAGAAAAAGAAACAATTGAAGGATACAAAAGAATCGAAAATGGGGTAGTTTCAGGATACAAAAAAATCGAAGATAAATTTGTAGATAAATTTTTAAGAAAAGATGATGAAACTATTGAAGAAGCTAAAGAAAGATTAAAAAAAGAGCAAGAGCAAGCAATAAAGAAAAATTAATAAAATGGAGGGAAATAAAATGAAGAAAGAAACATTATTAGAAATTATATTAGGAACAATAGGTGGATTAATATTTGCAGTAGGATGTGTATGTGTTTAATTCCTGAATGGAATATGTTTAAATTTGGAATAGTTGTTGCAATAATAGGATTCATCATATTACTTTGCATAATACCTGTATATAGAAGTTCACATCCAAAAAAAGAACATAAACCTGTTAATTGGGGTATTGTTTTAACGTGGATAGTTGGATTCGTAGGTGCTTTAATTATGGGATTTGGAATGAGTAGAGTTATGGTAGGAGAAGCTACTACAGGAGATATGATAATTGGAATTATAACAGGTGTTGTTGGACTTGTTATATGTGTATTAAATTATCCTATATATGCTTATATAAAAGGTAATAAATAATAATGCAAAATATTAAAATATTTTTTACATTAGAGAAAAAAGACCAACTCATTTTCTTTATGCAATTTACAGTAATATTTAATTTTATAGTTGCAATAACAAAATTTTTCCTATCTATTTTTACACATTCATTATGGTTTGGAGTAAATGCTGGATTTGGTTTTGTTTTAGTTTCCAGTAAACTTTTAACAATTAGAAAGTATAGAAAAATAAAGGTAATTCTAGATGAATATATAAAAAAAAGGAGGGAAGAATATAAAATCTATTTACAAAATGGAATATTGCTGATTTTACTAGGAATTATGTATTTTTTTGTTAGTTCATATATGTATTTTAATGGAACAAACACAAATATGCATGAATATATAACTTATCTAGTTGCACTTATAGCATTTTATTCTATTGGTACAGCAATCTATGGAATAGTAAAATATAAAAGAAGTACAGAGCCAATTGTAAAAGGAATAAAAATAACAAATTTTGCAAGTGCATTAACATCTATTGTTTTAACACAAGTAGTATTATTAGATACATTTTCAAAAAATTATGATTCTAGGATAAATGGATACACGGGAATAGGAGTTAGTTTTATAATAATATTATTAGGTTTATATATGATTTTAGGAATGAATAAAACAATTAAATCAATAGAATAAAGGAATCATGTAGAGGATTATTAAAAGTTAAAACTGGAGTGATTTTTATTTTCTCCAGTTTTTTTATCAATTATTTTATTAAGTAACTTAATTAAATAATTTTCTGGGAAATTATGAATTACTGCCATTGCTAAAATAAAGTCAAATTGTTTTGGCATAAAATTAATGTCCAATATCTACCAGTTGCTAATACGACTTTTTTGTCTTTATTATTTTGTTGTAGGATATATAGTAAAATCAATATCTTTGTCAATATTACCTTTTATATTAGTTTATATTCCTGTGCCTATGAAAGTTATATCATTTTTATTTAATTTAATTCCTAATTCTTCTTCACATTCTCTAAGTATAGATTAAAAACCAAATTCTCCTTTCCTATATTTCTCCTTTATCCAAAATTCCATAAACCATTGCTATATCTGTTGGCACAATATATTTTGCACCTATTTCTTCTGCAACTACTAATACAAAAGCACACATTGCCCTTGTGGCATACCACCAATCTGGATCATTTAACTTGGCTCTTATTTCATCTAAAGATATTGATTTATAATATCTTTTTGTTTCACTTTTTCTTGTTTCTATATCCATCATAATTGGTGAAGCTTCATCTTTATATAATGTATTTTTTTCATATT
>CALXZT010000079.1 GCA_944393315.1 uncultured Clostridia bacterium | reverse complement strand
ACTCTATGTGGCTCAATATAAGAAATATTGGTTTTCTCAATTTTTCTTATGCTACCATTAACAAAAGTAGGAGTAACCTTTGAGAAATCACATATAAATTCTAATCTTTTCTTTAAGTTTTCCTCAAATCGTAATTCTTTTTTAATTATCTTCATTTCAAGCACCATCCTTTCTTTTTAGAATATTGGATGATGTTTTTTGGGCAAAGAAAAAAATCATCCAACTACTTGAATGATTTTTTCTATCTGTTAGTTCGAACAGATACGTCATTGGTGCGGATGAAGGGACTTGAACCCCCACGTCGTTGACACTGGTTCCTAAGACCAGCGCGTCTGCCAATTCCGCCACATCCGCATTCATTAGCATAATTTATA
This sequence comes from uncultured Clostridia bacterium, assembly GCA_944393315.1. Lineage (GTDB taxonomy): Bacteria > Bacillota > Clostridia > TANB77 > CAG-508 > CAG-269. Next base: position 4,433 of record CALXZT010000079.1, on the reverse strand, counting down.
TTAACACTTTTATTTGTTGTTGTCAATAGATAAAATTTATTTTTATAAAATTTATTTTTTGTTTATTGTTTGAAATAATACTGCCATTATAACTAAAACAACATTAAATTACTTTAAAATAAATTAAAAGAGTGGTATTAAATGCTCCTATTTGTTAAACAAAATATCTAACATTTGAGATGCACTCTACTTAATATCCACTCCTATTTTTTACCAATTATAACTATATGCTTCTGTTACAAATACTTTATAATCATCAAATTTCACATTTTCATATTCTGAATTATATGGATAGTCTAAATTAAAATTTCCTGATCTTCCTGGTTTAATATCTGATACAATTCCATCTGTAATTCCAACAACTTTTCCTTCATTATAGTATACTACAGATACAGTCATAAATTCTATTGTATCTTCTGAATTGTTTTTTACCTGCACTACAATATTGGTTCCATTATTATTATGTACCATTTCTATTTGATTAAAATAGTCTGTTTCATATGTTTTTTCGGCATCCACATATATTTTATATGTATCAAAATTAGTTGGTGTATTCCACATCTCAATTGCGACTTCTCTACCTGACCCTACTGCAATTAAATCATCTGAGCTACTGCCTAGAATCTTTCCATTAGCATCATAAAATTCTACTTCTATTTCCATATCAACTGATGTTGTGTTGTTGTTCTTTGCAAAAACAACTAGGTTTGCTTTTTCAGTTAATTCTCCACTTATTGAAATATTTTTTTCTATATCATTTTTGGTTCTGTCAGAAGTAATATTAGGGGTTTCTATTTCAACATTTTCCTCTAATCCTGAATTTTCTGATGAGATAGCTATAAATTCTTCAAAGACATCATATAATTTACTTTTTTGTAAATTTTCATATAGTTTTAGCATGTCTGCTTCTGAAAGCTCTTCAATATTTACTGTGTTTTCTATTTCCATTGTGTCTATTGGTTCATTAAGAACAACTCCATATTCCATATTTAAAGCTATAGTTCCAACTTCTTCTATTTCTAATTTTAAATTTATTTTAGTTGTTGTTTCATCTACCTTCTCAATTCCTAATGTTCCCGCACAATAGGTTTCTTCTTCAGAAAACATTTCAAATTTGTATGTTTCTTCTGCTTTTTCTACTTTAAAAGTAATTTTTTCTTCATTACTCTCTACTACAAAATCAACTCTTACAAATTCTTGTTTTATTCCTGTTTTATATAAGTTTATATATATTGTTGCTTCTTGTGTTCTTTCTGCTTTAATTTCGTCTATTGCTTCTTGTAGCTCTTCTCTTTTATTTTCTTTTTCTTCAAAACAATTTAAAAATTCGTCATTATTTTTTAAATTTTCTAATGCTGTTATTAATTCTTCTCTAAGCTCTTCATATGTTATTTTTAGAATATATTTATCTGCATTTATTTCTTGAGAATTCACTGTAATTTTTTCTTTTTCTTTGCTGCAGTATTCGTCTTTTATAATTTTTTCAAATTCAGTATTTAAAATTCCAACAGCTTTAGATCTTGAAAGTTTTTGCCCTGCTGTTTCCTTTTCTATTTCTAATGCTTCTTCTAATTCGTCATAGTAACTGTCATCCATTTCTACTTCTAAAACTTTGTCAAAAAATTGTTCTATTTTTAAATAAGTTCCTCTACTTTGTGTATCAAATAGTAAATCAAAATTTAGTAATTCTTCATTTTCATAGTTTGAATCAAATTTTAAATACGCTTTTTTCTCATTTGTGTCCATTTGAATTTCTATTGTTGCATCTGTTTTATTTATTAAGTTTAATAATTCTTCTACTCCAGTTTCCATATAGCTTTCATTTAGGTTCAAATCAGCATCTAATTTTGCTTTTGCCTTTATTGTTGTCATTTCATCTGGTGACTCTGCTAAACTTGTGATTCTTGCTTTCAAAATTTTCTGATACATTGCCGTTGGATTAGTATATACTTTAAAATAGTAATAAACTAATCCCACAATAATTGCTACTAATAGTAGTAATATAAATATTATTACTCCTACTTTGCTTTTTTTCTTTTTTGGTGCTTTTTCTTTTACTTCTCCTAATGGTTTAAATTTAGACTCTGGATTTTGCTCTTGAAACTCATTAGTTGTTTTTTGCTCTGGTGCTTTGTATTGTTCTTCTTGTGCCATTTCTTTAACTGGCTCTTTGTTATTTTCTTCCATTTTTTTCTCCTTTCATTTTCTTTATATATAATTATTATACATTAACTACATACTAAGATTCAACATTTTTTTTATTTTTATAAATATTTTTCTTAGCATAATTTTTTCTATTTTGTATATACTTATTGTAAATAATTAAAAGGAGGACATGTTATGGATTTAAATAGAATTCATTCAATTTTAAATAATAAAGAGAAAATTGATGTGCTTTATGATGAAAGGCCTGTATGGATTCAAGGTGTGAATGATAATGTTGCGAAAATCGGTTTTATTGATACATTTGAAGAGAAAGATGTATTTATTCAAGATTTGTATGAGAGAAATTTGTATAATTAAAAAATGCTGTAGCTTTTTGATTGCTACGGCATTTTTTATATTGACTTGAATTTATAAATTATTTTTAATTCTTTATTCTAATATTCAATTTTTTCTTGTATCCAATCTTCTAATTCATCTATTTTTAGCCTGATTTGCTCCATTGTATCTCTATCTCTTATTGTTACAGTATCATCTTCTAGAGTATCAAAATCAATAGTTACGCAATATGGTGTTCCTATCTCGTCCTCTCTTCTATATCTTTTACCTATTGAGCCTGTTTCATCATAGTCACACATAAACTTGCTAGATAATTTGCTATATACTTCTTCTGCTTTTTCTGATAGTTTTTTAGATAATGGTAATATGGCTACTTTGTATGGCGCTAATGCTGGATGTAAATGTAATACTGTACGTACATCTCCTTCTGCAATTTTCTCCTCTTCATAACCATTACATAAAAATGCAAGTGTTACTCTATCAGTTCCTAAAGATGGTTCTATTACATATGGTATATATTTTTCATTTGTTTCTGGATCTAAATAAGATAAATCTTGTTTTGAAACCTCCATATGTCTTTTTAAGTCATAGTCCGTTCTATCTGCTATTCCCCATAGCTCTCCCCATCCAAATGGAAAATTAAATTCTATGTCTGTTGTTGCTTTACTATAAAATACTAGTTCTTCAGTTGAATGGTCTCTTAGACGTATATTTTCCTTCTTTATTCCTAAATCTAGTAAGAATTTTTCACAAAAGTCCTTCCAGTATTTGAACCATTCTAAATCTGTCCCTGGTTTGCAGAAAAATTCTAACTCCATTTGTTCAAATTCACGTGTTCTAAATGTAAAATTTCCTGGCGTTATTTCATTTCTAAATGCTTTTCCTATTTGTCCTATTCCCATTGGTAGTTTTTTTCTTGTCGTTCTTAATACATTTTTGAAATTAACAAATATTCCTTGTGCTGTTTCTGGTCTCAAATAAATTTCTGCTTTTGCATCTTCTGTTACTCCTTGGAAAGTTTTAAACATCAAGTTAAACTTTCTAATTGATGTAAAATTTTGCTTTCCACAGTTTGGGCATGAAATTTTGTTTTCTGCTATATAATTAATTAATTGATCATCTGACATTCCATCTGCTATTATGTCTTTACCATTAGCATGTGCCCATTCTTCTATGAGTTTATCTGCTCTATGTCTGGTTTTACATTCTTTGCAATCAATTAGTGGATCTGAGAATCCTCCTACATGACCAGATGCTACCCATGTTGTTGGATTCATTAAAATAGCGCAATCTAAACCTACATTATGTTTGTTTTCTTGAATGAATTTTTTCATCCATACTTTTTTTACATTATTCTTTAATTCTACCCCTAAAGGTCCATAATCCCAAGTATTTGCCAGTCCTCCATAGATTTCTGAGCCTGGGTATATGAATCCTCTGTTTTTGCATAAACTTACTAAAGTTTCCATTGATTTTACCATAAAAATTCCTCCCTTTTTCAAGATTATTTTTCCTTTTATATTTTGCTAGGTAAAAACAAAAAACTTTCATACACCTAGCATTTTTAGCTAGGGACGAAAGTTAATTTCCGCGTTTCCACCCTAATTCTTAAAACTTCATATGTGTTTTAAGCACCTTAATTTTATGTTACTCCAAAGCTCCCCATATACCTTTTATTATTGGATTTCACCTTTCTCCAACTCTCTAGAAATAAATTGGTATATTTATTCTTTTTCACTGTAACTATTAACTTAAAAAGATTTTATCAAATCAATTTTAAAAAGTCAATATTTTTGTTTAAAATGTATTGCAAATTGCTTTCTTTTATGCTAATATATTCATTGTGAATAATTTATAGGGGTATAGTGTTAATGGTAGCACATCGGTCTCCAAAACCGCTTGTGAGGGTTCGAATCCTTCTACCCCTGCCA
>CALXZT010000078.1 GCA_944393315.1 uncultured Clostridia bacterium | reverse complement strand
TTATATGGTATTTTATATCCAAACCTTAATTTTTCAGAGCTTTCTATATAATCTACAAAACTTTTATAATTATCGTAACAACTAAAATTAGCTGTTCCTGTTATTTGTCCTTGCTGTACATTTCTTAAAGTTTCGAAAAATGAATTTCCTATCTGTTCGTATGTAGTATTGTAAGAATATCCTAGTCCGTCAGGTTCAGATAGAAAACAAGAATTATATAAATCCATTAAATTAAATTCTTGTCCTTTTTCGTTAATAAGTCTAAATTGTCTTACCATTTTTTCCTCCAGTTAAATAAAAAAAAGAACAGTTCAAAAACTGCTCTTCTATCGTATTTTTAAGACATATAATTAGTCTAGCAATAAAATAAAACGGCTTAAAATCAATTCTCGTAAGCCGTTTTTTCTACTTCTTTTATTCAATTTTAATCTGTTAAGTTATCTATAGCATATTGTGCTTCTTCTGCAGTAAATTTTTCTCCGTAGTCAGAAATTAGTTGGTCATATATTGCACTTTTTGACATATTCATAGTATCTTGATAAGATTTAGCTTTTTCTAAAGCATTTGCCTTATAATCAGCATCTAAATTATCAATAGCATATTGAGCAGCATCTGCTGGAAACTGTTCTCCATATTCAGAGGTTAACTGATCATATATTCCTTGTTTTGACATATGCATCATATTAGAATAAGATTTAGCTTTTTCTAAAGCATTTATATATTCTTTTGGTATACTTGTGTCCTCTTCTTCTTTTTTATCATTAGAAGATGTTGTAGTATCTACTACTATTTCATTATTTGTATTTTCTGTTTTAGTAGATGTTTGTGTATCATTGTTTCCTTGTGAGCCACCTATAATTGCAATAACTACTATTACTATTATTAACCAAAACCACCATTTCTTATGAATAGGCTTTTTTTCCATGTTATCTCCTCCTTTATTTTTACAAGTACAGTATATCATAAAGGAGCATTATTTCAACCTATTTTTTTCGACGTTATTTTACATTTTTCGACATTTTATGCTACCATTGTAACCCATATCTTTTATCTATATAATTAAAAGCTCTTTCTAACTCATTTTCTGACATTTGTTGTGGATAAAAATTAACTACAATATTATTGTTTAATCCGTTCGCTTCTTTTAGAGCCTCTGTCATATATTTAGTTAAAGTTCTATCTAGCGGAATTACTGCTTCTGCTGATTTACCTTCTCCAATCATTGCCAAAGTTGCTTTGTCAACAATACCTCCTTTTGCTAGTTGCGGAATTTCTGGTATATTAATTCCTTTTCCTCCTATTCCAGGAACCCAATCTGGAACTTTTACTTTATTTAAACCTCTAATCATTCCGTTAATAATTGAAATGATTCCATTGATTGGTGCTTTTATTATTGCTCCTAATCCAGAAACTATATTAGAAAAAATATCCTTAATTCCATTCCAAGCCTTTTCCCAATTTCCACTAAAGACACCTGTTATAAAATCAATTATACCTTTAAATATTCCAGTAACAGATTGTATTACTGAACCTATTGTATTTCCAAAAGCCTGAACTACACCAGATATTGCACCAAAAACTACGCTAAAAACAGGTTGTAATTTTTCTACTAGAAAATTTATTATCGGAGAAATTATATTGTTCCAAATCATAGATACAATATCAATCAAACCATTTACTACGCTCATTACATTTTCAACAATTTTTGAACCTGTATTGTTCCAAAAATCCATAAGCCAGGTTAACATTTCAGTTATAAAAGGTTCAATAAAACTCCATAATTGCTGCAAAACTGATGTTATAGTATTTATTACACTTGTTACAAGATTTTTAATATTATTGATTACTGGCATTACAGTATTTTGAAATAGTGCAACTAGATTATTCCATGTTTCTTGAACTTTTGTTCTGAATTGTTCATTAGTATTGTATAAATGTGTAAATACTCCAATTAGTGCTGTTATTACTCCAATTACAATGCCTACTGGGCCTGTTAACGTTGTAAGTATAGTGCTTAAAGTTCCTGTTCCAGCACTCAAACCAGCTATTGCTGAAGATACAGTACTTAGCATTCCAGAAATAGCACTAAAAGCTGTGATTAATTTTCCTATAATTAATATTATTGGTCCTACAATGGCTGCAACAGCAGTTATTGCTAAAATTGTTTTTTGAGTACTTTCTGGTAATTCCATAAATTTGTTTATAAGTTCTGTGATTTTATTTGCTGCTTCTGTTATGTATGGAGCTAACATTTGTTGTACCTTTATAGCTAAACTTTCTAATGCTCCACTCATCTCTTCGATTGAGCCTGAAGTATTGTTTAACATAGTATCTGCCATATTTGATGCAGCACCATCACAATTTTCAAAAGCCTTTGTCATATCATTTAGTTCGTTCGGACCTCTTTGTATTAAAGATAACATTCCAGACAACGATTCTGTTCCAAACAGAGTAGTTAAAGCATATTGCTGTTGTTCTTCTGATAAGCCAGCTGTACTATCTTGTAGCATTTTAATTATTTCTGTTAGCGATTTCATTTTCCCTTCGTTATCATAAAAACTTATCCCTAAATTTTCCATTACTTCAACCATTTTATCGGTTGGTTTAGTTAATCTTGTTAATGCTCCTCTTAATGAGGTTCCTGCTTGACTACCTTTAATACCAGCATCAGACATAATGCCAATTGCCGCTGCTGTTTCTTCTAATGAGATTCCCATTGTATGTGCTACAGGTGCAACGTATTTCATTGCTTCTCCCAAATCTTCAGTTTGTGCATTTGTTTTCGCTGCCGCTTCTGCAAATACATCTGCAACATGTCCTGCTTCGCTTGCATCTAGTCCAAATCCTCTTATAGCACTCGCTGCAATTTCAGATGCAGTTGCAAGTTCTGCTCCACTTGATGCGGCTAAATCTAATAAACCTGGCATTGCTTCCATTATTTCAGATGTATTAAAGCCAGCACTTGCTAAATTTTCCATCCCTTCTGCAGCTTCTGAAGCGCTAAAACTAGTTGATGCACCTAGTTCTATAGCTTGATCTGTTAATTTTTTTAGTTCTTCTCCTGTAGCTCCTACAATTGCTTGGACTCTTGACATTTGCTTTTCAAAATTATTTCCTACACTAATTGCAGCAGTAGTTAATCCTAATATTGGCACTGTAATACTTGTTGTAATTGTTCCTCCTACTTTAGAAAAACTATCTCCTATTTTCGAAGTTTTTTTACTTAAAGAGTCTAATGATTTGCTTACAGACGTCCAATTAGAAGCCTCTACTTTAAGATTTTTTAACTGATTTTGAGTTTTTATTAACTCTCTTTGGTATGCTCTGTAGTTTTCTGTAGAAATTGTAGTTTCATTTAATTGTTTTTGTTCTTTATTTAAGTCTTTTAAAGTCTTTTTGCATTTTTCGACTTCTTGATTTATTTCATTGTACTGTTGCTTTGATATTTTTCCTTTTTCAAACTCTGAATTGGCTTTTTGTTGAGCTTTCTGCAATTCTTTTAATTCTATTTCAGTTTTTGATATCGATTCTGCTATTTGTTCTATTTTAGGTTGTAACTTAATGTAATTTTGCCATTTCTCTTTTACTTGCTCTTGCACACTTTCTAAGGTCTTAAGCTTATTAGTAGTCTTTTGAATATTTTCATTAAGAATATCCTGCTTCTGCGCTAATAATTCTGTGCTTTTAGGATCAAATTTTAACAAGCTATTTATTCCTTTTAATTCTTTAGATAGACTGCTAGTTGTAGAATTTACTTTACTTAATGCTTTTTGTAAATTTGATGTATCTCCACCAATTTCAACTACAATTCCTTTAATTGTTCCTGGCATTTCTTACCTCCTTGCAGCTAATTTATCCCAGTCAGCTTGTGTTGCTTTACGAGGTTTAGCTTCTTTGCCTATGTCATCAATAAAACAAAGCATTATTTTAGCTATATCTTTATACTTAAATAGTTTTAAATCGTTAATGCTTAAACCGATTCTTAAACAATTAGCTATAAATCTATGCTCTTCTAAAGTTTCTATTTTTTGAGCTGTGCTTTTTATTTTTTTATTGCTTTCTTCAATGAGCTCTTCATCAACAAAAGGAGGTAACGGCTAATTCCGTTACCTCGCTAATCCAAGAAGAACTTAAATCAATTTTCTCTATATTTGTAAGCCATTTTTCAAAAGATTCAATTTCAGGATTTGCTGTGTATATTAGTATATAAGCAATCTTTTCAATTACATCAATAAAATCATCTAAACTATCCATCATTGAGTAATTTAATTGCTCTTGAATTTCCTCTTCTGATTTATTTTCATTTTCTAATCTTTGTCGTATCTTTTTTTGCTGTTCTGAAAATTGATTTAATATTTTTATATCTGAAAAAATACCTTTTCCAAAAATTTCTTTATATTGAAATCTAGTAAAAGCATTACAATTAATAGGGTATTTTTTGTTGCATATTGTAATTTCTTTCATAATTTCCTCCTATACTCCTGCTGCAGCATTTTTTTCATATACTTTTGTAAAAAATGCATTGTATATTTCCTCGTTTGTGTCATTTGGTTCTATATATGCCATAACTGCTTTGTCAGACGTTCTTGGTGACATAGTTATTGTTAATGTTTCTGTTCCTACTTCAACAGATTCTTCTTTAGTATTGTTCTCTCTACTTGGTCTTGTAGCAGTACAATCAAAGAAAACCCATCTTCTATTTTTTTGATCTCCTTGTCCTTGAAACATTAAAGCGAATCTTGCTGTTTTATCGTCTGCATTTTCAAAAATTGCTCCATTAGTGTCTTTTTGTCTTCCTAAAATTTCTGTTAAAAATTCTTCTGGTGTGATTGCTAATTCAAGATCTCCAGAATATCCTTGATTTGAGCTCGCAATATAATATTTAATGTTATCTGCATAAAAAGCTGTTTCTTCACCTTCTGGTTCAAAACTTAATCCTACAGCTCCTGGCATAGGAAAAGGTGTTCCGTATGTTATTTGTCCCTCTTGTTCTGTTATTTTTGCTATGTAACATTGTTCTATGCCGTATAAAACTTTGTTATTAGTTTCAGCCATATCTATTTCCTCCTAATTTTTAAATTTCAAAAAAATAACTTACTTGCCAGACGTCTTCATCTTTCAAGTAAGTTTCCTCTGTTTTATTCCACGGAATA
>CALXZT010000077.1 GCA_944393315.1 uncultured Clostridia bacterium | reverse complement strand
ACAAGTTTGTGACCCAATTCGTGTAAAATTCGTGCATAGATTTATTTTAATATAAATATAAGAAAAATATTTAAAACAGCGAACAAATTTGATATAATACTAACAAAAAAGTAGGTGATTAATTTGAACAATGATTTAACTAATTCACAAATTTGTGTAAAATTCGCGTATAATGTGTTATAATATATTAAATATGAAGAGGTGCTTATGAAAATGATTATCCATATCCAAGTTGTTTAGTTTATGGAATAAATTTAAATAATAAAGTGTTGCATATTGTTTGTGGAGCAAATAAAACTGAGTTATGGGTAATTACGGCATACTATCCAGATAATATAAAATGGAAAGATGATTTAAAAACAAGAAAGGAGATAGAGTAATATGAATTGTTTTATGTGTAAAGGAGATTTAGAAAATAAAAATACAACTTTTATGGTTGAACTAAATAATTGTATTATTATTATTAAGAATGTACCATCACAAGTATGTAAACAGTGTGGAGAAGTTTCCTATAGTAATGAAGTGGCAAAACAATTAGAAAAATTAGTAAATTCAGTAAAAAATGCTATTACAGAAATTACAGTAATTAACTATACAGAAAAAGTTGCATAAAATGCAAATAGAGATATGTATTATATGAATTTTCGTATATATTAAAATAATTCCGAGACATTGTCTCGGAAATTTAAATAAAGTTTGTGACCCAATTCGTGTAAAGCCACTTTATGTTACTAAAATTAGCAAAAATTTTACTATGAAATTACCTCTTACACGAATTTTATGGTTGATAGTAATCATATTAAAAAGGTCACAAGGAGGAATTATGTTTAAATTAGTATCAGATTATAAGCCAACAGGAGACCAACCTAAGGCAATAGAATATTTATCAAATGGAATAAAAGAGGGAAAGAAATTCCAGACCTTACTTGGTGTTACAGGCTCTGGAAAAACTTTTACTATGGCAAATATTATACAGCAAGTTCAAAAACCAACATTGGTTTTAGCACATAACAAAACCTTAGCTGGACAATTATATAGTGAATTCAAAGAGTTCTTTCCAGAGAATAACGTGGAATACTTTGTGTCGTAGAATGAGCAACCTCAAGAATGGCTTTAAATAGACACTTTTAGTTTTATTTAGTTTACCAAAAAATGACTAAATAAGCCTAAAAAAACGAAATAAAACTAAACAAACAAAAAAGTTTGTGACCTAATTCGTGTAAAATTCGTGCATAGATAAAACTTGTATTTTTCTCGAAATAATGGTAGACTTACATTGTAAATAATATTAAGTGTTATTTGATTTTATAAGGAGAATATATGGACGAAAAATATAATAATGATATTTTAGAAAAGTGCCTTCCAAAATATTTGGAAGAAGATTTAAAAAGATTAAAAGAAGGAATAAAGAACAAAGTAAGCTATTTAGACTGCTTAATTAATGAATTACAAGGTTCAGTAAATTGTGCATTTGTTGATGGAGATATTACAGAAGAACAATGCGATTATTTCTATAAAAAATATATTTATGGTGGACTAATTTAAATTGATGCTAATGTGACTATAACCTAAGAAAGAATACTGTCAAAATTAATACGTATTTGTGTAAGAGAGGGAGCGAATTATATGATGGATTTTACAAATTGTGAGATAAATAAATTCAAATACTATGGTGGAAAAAATGGAGGGAAAATTTGCATTAAATACAATAATGAAGATTATATGCTAAAATTCCCATGTATCAATGAAGGAATTTCTGAATATGGATATTCGAATAATTGTATATCAGAATATGTAGCTTGTAATATAATAAAGACATTGGGGCTAAAAGTACAAGATACTTTGTTAGGAATATATAATTTAAATGGTAGTGAAAAAATAGTGGTGGCTTGCAAGGATTTTACTTCAGATGGTACTATACTAAAACAATTTGCAGAGCTAAAAAATAGTCAGATAGAAACCTCAAAAAATGGTTATGGAACAGAACTTGAGGAAATTATAGAAACAATAGAAGAGCAACAAATATATGATACAAAAGAATTAAAAGAGTTCTTTTGGAATATATTTATAGCTGACTGCTTGGTAGGAAATTTTGATAGGCATAATGGTAATTGGGGCTTCCTAATAAATGAAAGTTTAAAGAAAATAGAAATAGCCCCTATTTATGATTGTGCATCGTGCTTGTACCCTCAGTTAACAGATGAGAGGATTACTCAAATAATAAATGATGAGGAAGAAATGGAAGCTAGAGTATTTGTATTTCCGACTTCTGCGATAAAAATAAATGATAAGAAAATTAATTATTTTGAATATATAAGTAGTTTAGAAAATGAGGATTGTAACCAAGCACTACTTAGGATATTTCCTAGAATTAACATAAAAGAAATAAACTGCATCATTGACCAAACTCCATTTATTTCTGATATTAGAAAAGATTTTTATAAAAAGATAATACAAATGAGATATGAGATGATATTACAATATAGTTATGAGAAAATTAAGAAAAGTTAAAGTTTTAATTAGTAAACTACTAAATTTCATAAATCAATTGTAAGTTTTTACTATATTCACTTGTTTTTTATTTTAAAATATTATAAATATTTATTTAGAAAGCTAATTGAGGCTTTCTTTTTTTGTTGTATAGTCAAAATCTGGAAACTTTTCCTATACAAGAAACAAACTTTCTGTTATTTTTTATTTACAAAAAAAATCTTCTGTGCTATGATAAAAACAGAGAAAAATAAAAAGAGGAGTAAAAATTGTGAAAGATAAAAAACAAGATGAAACTATAACGGATGAAGAACTAGTAGAACTTTTTAACCAAACTAGTTCCACTCAAGAAAAACTACAATATTTTTCAAAAATTAAAAATATTAATAAACAAATGGAATTATTTGATAGTATTCCAAGTAATGAAAAATATAAATTTATTGGAAAATTAAGGACACCACAAAGTATAGCAAATGCATTGAATAGCTTAGAAGATGATAAAACAAAAAGAAAAACTTTTAATTTTGTCGCAAAACAATTTAAAGGAAATAATGAAGGGCTATTAAGAATATTAACTCAAATTGATTTCGACGTAACTATTCCACCAAATATGCTAACATTTCAATTGAATAATATTAATGCTCTAAACTTAGATTTTTTAATAAACATACAGCGTCATGTAAGTAATTATTCGGAAATGAGATTTAAGATAAATGAATATGAAAGTGATTCTACAAATATAGAATATTCATTTAGTGAGATTTCTGCAATAATAGCAAAAATTGAAGAACTGACAGCAGATATACCAAGTGATATGGACGAAGCTAATAAGTTTTATAAAATATATTCAAGAATTACTGGGATGATGACATATGATTATGATTGTATTAGGAAACAAAATCAAGCTAAAGATAATAGAATTCATACAAATGATAAATGGGAAGAAGCTTATGAAAAATATAAAAGAAGAATGAAAGAAATAAGAAAAAATCCTGCCGGATTATATGGAGGTTTAGTAGAGGGCAAAGCAATTTGTGCAGGATATGCACTAATACTTCACGAGGCTTTAAAATATGTTGGAATTAAATCACAATATGTAATAGGATTTATACCAAGAGATGATGGTCATGCTTGGAATCAAGTTCAGATAGATGGAAAATGGTATAATGCAGATCCAACATGGGATTCAAGTAAAGTCCAGATATATGGAAGATATGAGTATATGTTGCTAAATGATGAAGAGTTCAACAAAACACATGGAAAGTTTTCACTTAGAAGGACAAAAACTGAGCATAAGTGTAAAAGTAAATTTGATTATAGTAAAATCCAAGGACTTTCGCCTAATCAAATTAAAACAACAGAAAGGAGTGGATATAGTCTATGAGTGAAAAAATAAATGATAGAAATTTATCTAGAATCATAAAATTAAAAATGTGTACAAGTGATATAAATAATATAGAAGAAGTAGAAGACATATCTATTCAAGATATAAATTTAATGCAGAATAAGCTAAATATAGACTTGACAGAAATTGTGAAACTAAAAAAATTAAAAAATTTATCTTTAAAATTTTTTGAAATAACAGATCAAGTCATAGAAACAATAAATCAATTAGAACATATAAAAAGACTGGAATTTTCTATGTGCATATTTAAAAATAAAATTGAACTACCAGAAAAAGTACAATCAGTAATTATATATAATTGCCAAGATTTTAATACAAATATGTTAAACAAAAATACTGACTTAGAAGAATTACAACTGATTCATTCTGGAATTGTAGACATTAGTAATATCAAGAAATTTAAGAAAGTGAAATACTTAAAAATTGCACATTGTAATGCTATTAGTATACCAAGCATTACTGCATTAGAGAATTTGGAACAATTATATTTAAACCATATAGAAATACCTTATGATATAGATATATCTAAAATGCCAAATTTAAAATTTATATCGCTAAGTGGCTCCAATGTGCCAAATAAGGAAAAATATATTGAAAAACTACATAAACAAAACGAAAAGGTAACAATTGAGTTTAAAGAAGACGATTTACCAATAGTGTAGGAGGGATTATGAATAGTTATAAGATATTTGAAATACATAACAATGAATACGAGTATAAATATAATTTGCAAGTGAATAATATAAATAATGCAAATATTCAGAAAGAACAAGAAAGAAAAATTGATACTTTACTAAATGGTATCCTAGAAAACGATAGTAATAACATAAATAAAAGACGAACTTAAATAAAAGTTCGCCTTTTTGAATTTTTACTTCTACTTTTACTTTTAAATATAGAAATAATTCACTAAATAATAGTATATAATATACTATTTGTATACTTATATGAGTATACGTCAGTTATTACTAAACTAGTAAAATATCAATGTTTTCCAGGTACCTATATTGCTCTAGAACCATATTTGTTTTGATTCCAATATTCTTTTTTTGTAGTTATAATCTAAAAGAATTTAATGATAACTACTATGCTATAAAAATTTTTTTATAGCATAAGAACAATGAAATTAAACGATGGTCGTTCCCCTTACTGACGAAAGTATTTTAAAGTTTTGTGTAATAACTATTTTTAAATTACTTATATTATAGCATTTTATAAGGATTATGTCAATTTAATGGTATCTTGTATTTTTGCCTAAAATATGGTATAAATAATATGTTATATATAGGGGGCAAAATATGTTTAAATTACATTCAGATTACAAGCCAAC
>CALXZT010000076.1 GCA_944393315.1 uncultured Clostridia bacterium | reverse complement strand
GCTATTAGCTCAGGTGGTAGAGCACTTGACTTTTAATCAAGTTGTCCCGCGTTCGAGTCGCGGATAGCTCACCAAAATGAATATTAAATTAGTAATATTCATTTTTATATGGCCCCGTGGTCAAGAGGTTAAGACATCGCCCTTTCACGGCGGAGACATGGGTTCGATTCCCGTCGGGGTCACCAATTTTATATGCCACTTTAGCTCAGCTGGTAGAGCAACTGACTTGTGGGATAGATAAACAATTAAGTTTATTTTGAACTATCTTGCACCTTTATAGGGAAACTTATAAAGTGGACATCGCTAATTCGGGGAAGACTAATTAATAAAATTATATGTTAATCCCGAGCTAGAAAAGCAATTTTCGAGTGTAGAGACTTTATACGATGTGCCTAAAGTTTAATACTAGGGTAAAGAGAAAGTCCAGACCACAAACATAATTAATTATGGCAATGAAAATTGTAGTGGTATGAATCAGTAGGTCGTCCGTTCAAATCGGACAAGTGGCTCCAAAAAAGGTTAATAGTTTTGAGATATCTCTTAATTATTAACTTTTTATTTTGCTCAAAAGGAGCAAATCTAGAATATGGTAGAAAATCAAGAAGTAAATATTATGTTAAATGAAAGGAAAAAATATAAAATGAAAGTAGCAATAGTAACAGGAGCATCAAGAGGTATAGGAAGAGAAATAGCAAGGGAGTTATCAAGTAAAGGAATAAAAGTAATAGCAAACTATAATAAATCAGAGGAGCAAGCAAAAATATTAAAAAATGAAAATCCTGAGATAGACATATTTAAAGCAGATGTATCAAATAGAAGTGAAATAAAACAAATGATAGGTTATACAACAAAAAAATATGGAAAAATAGACATATTAATAAATAATGCAGGAATTTCAGAAAATAAATTATTTACGGATGTTACAGATAATGATTGGAATAAAATAATAAATAATAATTTATATTCTGCATTTTGCATGACACAAGAAGTATTACCAAATATGATACAAAGCAAAAAAGGAAATATAATTAATATATCATCAATATGGGGGATAGTAGGGGCTTCATGTGAATCTATATATGCAATTTCAAAAGCTGGAATTGACGCCATGACTAAATCTTTAGCAAAAGAATTAGGACCAAGTAATATCAGAGTTAATTCTATTGCACCTGGTATAATTGATACAGAAATGAACAAAAACATAAATGTAAATTACATCGAGGGATTAAAAGAGGAAATACCATTGGGGAAGATAGGCAAAGTGTCAGATATTACCAAATGTGTAAATTGGCTTATTGAAGATGAATATACTACGGGACAAATAATTTCGATTAATGGAGGATGGGTAATTATATAATATAAAAAATAAAAAATAAAAGATAAAAGATAGATATCTTACATGAAAATTAAAAAAGCAAATTAAAGTTTCTACAGTTTTATGGACTTTTTGGGATTTATATGATATCCTATATTTGTATTTTTTATTTTAGGGGGATTAATTTTAAATGAGAAAAAATCGTAAAAAATCTTTTAATATCAATAGATTACTATTTATATTACTAATTGTTTTATTGATAGTTACTGTTTTTATTTATTATAAAAAGACACATGAAACCTCTGCAGAGCCCAAAAATGTATATGAAGTCTCTTCAGAAGATTTAATCGAAGAAGAACCTATTCCAGAAGATGTAAGTATTACAATGAGTGTAATTGGAGACATAATGTGTCATGATTCACAATACAAAGATGCTTATGTTGAAGATACAGATTCTTATGATTTCACATATGTATTTTCAGATATACAAAAATACATTCAGGTAGCTGACATAGCAGTAGGGAACTTAGAAACAACCTTTGCGGGAAAAGAACGTGGATATAGTAATTATCCTACCTTTAATACTCCTGAACAATTAGCTTATAACCTAAAAACCCTTGGATTAGATGTTTTATCTACTGCAAATAATCATAGTTTAGATAAGGGATATAGTGGATTAGAAAGTACTTTAAATTTCTTAGATGATGCAGGAATTGCACACACTGGAACATATGCTTCAGAAGAAGATCAAAATAAAATATTAATACAAAATGTTAAAGGAATTTCAATTGCATTTTTAAGTTTTACATACGGAACAAATGGTATTCCTGTTCCTTCTGGAAGAGATTACTGTGTTAATTTAATAGATGAAGATTTAATTACAAGACAAATAGAACTTGCTAAAGAACAAAATCCTGATATTATTTGTGTATTTATGCACTGGGGTGTTGAATATCAGACAAAACAAAATAAAACTCAAGATGAATTAGCTGATTTCTTATTTCAAAACGGTGTAGACGTAATACTTGGAGGGCATCCACATGTTCTTCAACCTATGGAGAAACGTCAAGTTACATTGGCAGATGGAACTACAAAAGACGGTTTTATAATATACTCATTAGGGAACTTTATCTCTGGTCAAAGAGATTTAGATACCAAAAGTTCTGCTATATTAAACTTAAATATTACTAAAAATGGTCAAACAGGAAAAATTTCAATTGATGAAGCAACTTATATTCCAGTATATATGTATAGGGCTTCAACAGGTTCTCTACAAAGATATAAATTACTTGATGTAAAAACAAATATCGAAAATTATGAAAGTGGAATAGATATTTCTCTTGGAAAAACAACTTATAATACCTTAAAAGAATCCTTGAGTTTCACTACAAATATTCTTGGTGAGGAAATTGTTACAAAAGAAACCTCTTCAGAAGAGGGAGTTTCTAATGAGAATGAATAAAGATAGAATAAAAGCTAAATATCTAGCTTTTATTCTATCTTTTTCCTTGAATTTTATCTTTTAATTTAAATATAAAATTGTAAAATACTTGACTAATATTAAATATTGTATTCATGACTGGATTAAAGACAATATACATTTCATTAATAAATTCAATAAAGTCTCCATTAAACCCTTTTTTAAATTTATAAACACCATATTGTGGATCCTTAGGATCTTTAAACCCTGATACTCCTCTAAAATCATACCAATCACATTTGCTTTCTACCGCCCATTTAATCATTTCCCATTGCATTAAATATGTTGGCATTAGATTTCTGTGCTCATTTGTGCTTCCTCCATATAAATACCACACTTTATTCCCATATAGTATTGGGAGAACTGTTGCAATTGGCTTTCCTTCGTATTCTGCAAATAATATTTTAACATGCTCTTTACCCATTTCGTTGTAAACTCTTTCAAAATAAGAAATAGGTCTTATAAAAAATCCATCTCTTTTTCCTGTAGCAACCATTATGTCATAAAAAGTTTTAATATCTTCTTTTGTTCCTTCTCTTACGGTTACACCTTTTCTAGAAGATAACCTTATGTTATATCTTGTTTTTTCATGAAATGATTTTAGTAATTCCTCTTCGGTTTTTCCTTTTACATTAAGTCTAAATACATATTTAGGTTGTATTACTTGCTTTATATTTTTTATATTTTTTTTTGTTTTAATTCCTAATTCTTTTATAATTTTTGCAAATTCTTCATCATCTGCTGAAATGTCAGGGTCTAACTTAAAAATAAAAGCTTTATATTTTTTGGCTATTTTTCTTGCTTCATCAAATAGTTTTTGCAATGTATCTTTATCATGTGGATCACATACAAAGCCTCTAGGCGCATACATAATATATCTATTAAATATTGGAACTTTTCGTAATAATATACTCATTGTTCCCTTTATTTCACCATTATCATCTTTTATAATTATAAACTCGTTTTCCCATTCTTTTTTTACTCTTGCCCACTCAGGAGATTGTAAGAAATTTGTTTTTGGATTTTCATTTAAAAATTTTTTTAATTGTTCCTCTTCATTTTTAGAAAGATTCATTAAATTCCCTCTTTTCTATTTTTATCTTTTATGTATTAACTACTTTTTTATTATACTTAAATGCCTAAATGATGTCAATAATTTTATTTTTGTAATTATTTGAATTTTATATAGAAAAATGTTATAGTATTTTTGGGTGAATTAAATGAAAAAATATAGATTAGAAATTGTCCTTTTTATAGTTGATGCAATATATATGATTTTAGAGTTAATTGCATCTAGATTGCTTTCTCCATACTTTGGAAATAGTAATTTAGTATGGACAAGCATTATTGGAATTATTCTACTTAGTAACAGTATTGGAAACTTTATTGGTGGAAAAATAGCAGATAAAGATTGTTCAAGAAAAAATTTAAAATTAATTTTAAAAGTTGCTGGAATAGTAGTGTTTATTATACCTTTCATACAAGAATTTATTCTTACTGGAACTTCACTTATGATTTCTAGCATAAAAGTTGGTGCAATTTTATCTGCTATTTTACTATTTTTTATTCCTTCAATGCTATTTGGATTTTTCTCTCCAATAATTATAAAATTAAAAATGAATGATTTAGAAAATGTAGGAACAACCTCTGGAAGAATTTACGCAATAGCAACATTGGGAAGTTTGACAGGAACTTTCTTTGGAGGATTTGTGCTTCTTCCTGCAATAGGAAGCAATCAACTTTTATTTATACTTTCTGCAATATTATTTTTACTAATTTTACTGATTGGAGAAACAAATATAAAAAAAGATTTAATTTTTGTTATAATTGCTGTAACTTTATCTTGTGCTTCTTTTTACATATTTAATTATTTAAATAATTTTCAGGGAATTCAAGTTTTAAATAAAAGTTATAGCGCAATGGTTTCTTATGATACACAATATGGTAGAGTATGTATATATAATACAAATGATGGCGAAAATTCTTATAGAACATTATTAGTTGGTAAAGGACATGAGTCAGCAACTTTTATTGATGAAAAAAAATGTAATGATTTAGTTTATGAATATACTAAATATTATGATTTAATGTTTGAGTCCTCAAAAGATATAAAAAACACTTTAATGATTGGAGGAGCCGGATATTCTTATCCTAAATACTATATCAGTAATTATTTAGATAAATCAATAGACGTAGTTGAAATAGACGAAGATATAACAGAAATTGCAAAAAAATATTTTTATTTAGATAAATTGATTGAAGATTATGATTTAGATAATAACCAAAGGCTAGGATTAATTGCTGAAGATGGAAGAACTTACTTGAATAAAAATGATAAAAAATATGATGCAATTTTAAATGATGCTTTTGCAGGAGAGACTCCAGCACAAACATTAACTACCATAGAAGCTGCTCAAAAAATTCATAATTCTCTTACTGAAAATGGTTTATACCTTTCTAATATTATTTCTTCTATTGATGGTAAAAATTCAAATTTTATAAAGGCTGAGGTAAATACTTTGAAACAAGTCTTTAAAAATGTTTATGTTGTACCTTGCAGAGATAATAATAATTTTGAATTAGTTCAAAATAATATGGTGATTGCAACTGATGACACTTTGTTTCTAGAAAATACTGTAGAATTAAATATTCCATCTGATACAATTATATTAACTGATAATTATTGCCCTGTTGATTCTTTAATCCCTAGCATTTAAAGGTTAATTTAGAAATCAAGATTTTTTAAGGATATAATAGAAGATATTAAAAATTTATGAAAAAATCATTTATATGCAAAAGTGCATATGTATGAGCAAAGCCTACATATGCACTTAATTTTTTCGCATGTCATTGATATATGGTGAGCCATAGAGGGTTTGAACCTCCGACCGTCAGATTAAGAGTCTGCTGCTCTACCAGCTGAGCTAATGGCCCTTATTTATTTTGAACGTTTTTATTATAGTATTTTTTTATTGCTTTGTCAATAGTTTTTTCTTTTTGTTCTTGAACGCTTTAAGTTTAAAAGTAAATTCCAGATTTGTCCTAAAACTGGAATTTAGTCTTGGAATGAAATTCCAGCAATCTGG
>CALXZT010000075.1 GCA_944393315.1 uncultured Clostridia bacterium | reverse complement strand
TTTTCTATTTTTATACATCTAGGGTGAAATATTCGTTTCTAAACTTTTAAGGTGATTTTATCATAAATTAAATACACGACACTGAGAAAAATAACTTAAATAGCATAGAGTTTCAAGAGCAAAAATCGGCTAGTTAACACATAAAAACCTTTAAACAATTAAACTTCAAAAATCGCAACTAATAGAAAATTCTTTACCATCCAAATAATTTAAAATATCACTATCAGTTGTAAAATTAAATTTTAACTTATAGCTACACAACTTTTGATCTTTAGCAGAAAATTTCTTATTAATGTCATTAAAACCGTATTTCCCATCTCCTATAATAGGCAAGCCAACATGAGCAAGATGAGCCCTTATTTGATGAGTTCTTCCAGTTTCAATTTGAACTTCAAGTAAGCAAGAGTTATCATTACGCTTTTCTAAAACATTATATGAAGTAATAATATTCCTATAACCAGTTTTAGGTGTATCCGAAATATAAACCAAGGATTTTTTACTATCTTTAAAAAGATATGCTTCTAATCTATCATATTTTTTTGGCGGAATGCCATATACTAATGCTATATAATGTTTTTCTATCTCATGTTTTTTAAATTTATCAAGTAAAATAGACAAAGCTTTTTGATTTTTGGCAAATAAAACTAACCCACTAGTATTCCTATCAAGCCTATGACAAGGCATTGGAGTAGATTCTAAATGAGAATATTTTAAAAGAATTTCCTGAGTCAGGCTATTATTACCAGTAACTTCAATACCAGAAGGTTTATTAACAATTAAAATATTATCATCTTCAAAAATGATATCTATATTAAATGCAGGAAAAAGTATTTCGTCTGAAATATAAACATCAATATTATCAGCTGTATGAATACAAATGTCCCTATTTGTCCTGACACCATTTACTTTAATATCTTTTTTTCGTAAAGCTTTATAAAATGAATTAATTGAAAGCTTTGGAAAAGAAGCAATCAAAAAGGTAGAAAGTTTTTTATTATTAAATTTATCATCAACAATTAAGTTTTTCAATTCAAACACCTCTTTTATTAATATACCATGAAATGGAAAAAAATAAAAGTAGGAAAAAGGAGAAAAAACAAGAAAAGAAGAGTATAAAAGGAAAAAAAACGAATATAATAAGAAAAAAGCAGAATAAAAAAGACTCAAAACACTACAAAGGCACATGAAAGGTGTCAAAAATTTGAAAAATTAGCATAAATATGCTATAATTAAACTTGTTCGCGAAAAAACTAAAAGGAGAGTGTATATTATTTTTATAAGTAAGCTAAAATACTGTACAAAAGAAATGATGAAAGTTTTTAGCATAATGGCAATAGGTTTAGGTTTAATAATCGCGATAATATTAATAAAATATAAACCAACATACGAAGTTAAAATCCAAGGAATAAAGCTTGGATATGTAAATAGTAAAAAAAGTTTTGAAGAAAAAATATCAAAAGAAATAGTAAATCAAATAGGGGCCAATATAGACTTCGTAGTATTAAATGTTCAGCCAGAATATGAATTAAAATTAATGAGTAAGAGTCAAAAAACAAATGAAGATGAAATAATTGCAAAATTAAAAAATGAAACAAGTATAACATATAAGTACTTTGCAGTAACACTAGATAGTCAGATTCAATCTTGTGTCAATACACTAGAAGAAGCTAAAAAAGTAGTTGAAGACATAAAAACTGAATATTCAGATGAAATAGAATTAAATCTTCAAATAATTGAACAATACACGAATAATTTAGAGGAGATAAATACAGAAACAATAGAAGTAGCAGAAACTACTCTACAAAGAACAGTAGATTTAATAATAGAAGACAATAATGCAGTAAAGATAAATGGAATTAAATTAGCAACAATGCCAATCGACTCTAATGTAAACACTATAATATCATCAAGATTTGGAGAAATAAGTAGTCGACGAACTTCAGCACACAAAGGACTAGATATAGCTTGTGCAACTGGAACAGATATTAAAGTAATGGCAGATGGTATAGTAGTATTTTCAGGATATGATACCACAGGTTTAGGGTATGCTATTAAAGTTGACCATGGGAATGGGGTACAAACAGTTTATGGACATTGTAGTAAATTATATGCAAAAGTAGGTCAAACAGTTGCATCAGGTGATGTAATTGCTGCAGTGGGTTCTACAGGAAATTCGTCAGGACCACATTTACATTTAGAAATAAGAATTGATGGTGTGGCAATAAACCCACAATGGTATATATATAACTAAACAACATTCTTAAATTAGATGTTTCAAAAACGCTAGATTTTGCCTAACATTACAAAAAAAATAAAAATTATTGAAAAGTGAAGTCTAATATAGTAAAATGTACAAAAAAGAATAAGAAAAGAGGCAAAATATTGGAAATTGAAGGAGTAGTAACAGACATAATCTATCAAAATGAAGTAAACAGCTATTTAATTGCTGAATTTGAAATGGAAGACGAAACCACTACAATAGTGGGCTATCTTCCATTTATTCATAGTGGAGATACATTAAAGTTAATTGGAAAATATGTAGAACATAAAGATTATGGGAGACAATTCAAAGTAGATACTTTTGAAAAACTCATGCCTAAAACAATAGAGGCATTAGAAATCTATTTGGCAAATGGAGCAATAAAAGGAGTTGGACCAGTCACTGCTAAAAAAATCGTATCAACTTTTGGAGAACAGACAATACATATTTTAAAATATGAACCTGAAAAACTAGTAAAGATAAGTGGAATATCAAAAGAAAAGTCTACAGAAATATCAAGAAGTTTTATAGAAAACTGGGAGGTATGGCAAATAGTAGGCTTTTTAGAAAAATTTGGAATCAGTATAGAAAGTGCCAAAAAAGTATATGATTTATTGGGAATAAATGCAATAGAATCAATAGAAGCGAATCCATACATATTAATTGACATTGTACGAGGTGTAGATTTTAAGCAAATTGATAAAATCGCAATAGATTTAGGAATGGAGCCTAATAATAGCAAAAGAATAAAAAGTGCAATAAAATATGCATTAATAAGAATTACATATAATGGACATACTTGTACTTTAAAAGAAAACTTAATTGAATTTGTACAGCAATTAACAGGAGCGTCTGATGAAGATATAGAAGATAATATAATTAATCTTAAAGTTGAAAATGAGATAGTTTTAGAAAAAAGAGAAGATAAGAAAGAGTGGATATACTTATGCCAATTTTATAAAGCAGAACAAGTGATTGCTGAAAACATCATTAGATTGCAAAACTCAAAAAATACTAAAAAAATAAGTAACATAGAAGTTAAACTAAAAAAGGTAGAAGAAAAAACAAATATAACATTATCTGAAAAACAAAAAGAGGCAGTAGAGCTAATAAACGAGAACAATGTAACAATAATTACAGGTGGACCAGGAACAGGGAAAACAACTATAATAAAAACGATAATAGAAATATACAAAGAAAAGAAAAGCAAAGTGGTTTTATGTGCACCAACAGGAAGAGCAGCAAAGCGTATGTCAGAAACCACAGGAGAGGAAGCAAGTACATTACATAGATTACTAGAAATAGGAAAAATAGATGAAGAATCTCTATATAAAAAAGACAATGAATATCAAGGAGCACCAATAGATGCAGATATAATAATAGTGGACGAAGTGTCAATGGTAGATACTGTTTTAATGAGTTATCTAATTAAATGTATATATTATGGAACAAAACTAATTTTAGTAGGTGATAGTGACCAATTATCATCAGTTGGACCAGGGGCAGTATTGAAAGATTTAATAAAATCAAAAAGAATACCGACCATACATCTAGACAAAATTTTTAGACAAGCTGCTCAAAGCAAAATAATAGTAAATGCTCATAGAGTAAATAATGGAGAAGGATTTATTTCAAAAGAGGAAGAAAATGAAAATTCAAAGCAAGACTTTTTCTTTATAAAAAAAGTTTCGCAAGATGAAATGTTAAAGGAGGTCTTATCATTATGTAATGGAAGATTAAAAAAATTTGGAAATTATGATTTTTTCCAAAACATACAAGTACTAACTCCAACAAAAAAAGGGGCATTGGGAACAAAAGAATTAAATAAAAAACTTCAAGAAATATTAAATCCACATGATGTTGAAAAAAAAGAAAAAAATAGTTTAGGCGTAATCTTTAGACAAGGCGATAGAGTGATGCAGGTTAAGAACAATTATGATATATTTTGGGAAAGATGGAAACAAGAAAGGGAAAGTGAAGAAGTAAGCTATGAGAATGGAAACGGAGTATTTAATGGAGAAATGGGAAGGGTTACAAAAATAAATGAATTAGAAAAGACTCTTACTATAAAATTTGATGATGATAAAATTTGTAGTTATGAATTTTCAGAACTTGATCAATTAGAACATAGTTATAGTATAACAATACACAAGGCACAAGGAAGTGAATTTGATGTTGTAATAATGGTAGTGCCAGCAGTAGCTCCAATGCTATTGACCAGAAACCTATTATACACAGGTCTTACAAGAGCTAAAAAGTTACTAATTATAGTAAGTAATCCAAACATTATAGAATATATGATAAGAAATATAGATAGTAAGAAAAGAAATACAGGATTAGAATATAAAATGACATATTATTAGAATGTTAATATCAAATAATTAAAAAAGTGGTGATAACAGTAGAGATAATTAAAAATGAAAATATGCAGAATAGAAAAACAATAGAAAAGATATTAGAGCAAATGAATGATAAAATAAGAAAATTAGAAAATGCACAATGGTGGGAAATTTTTCAAAAACTGATTTTTCCACCAGTGTGTGGTATTTGTGGAAAACTAAATAATAATTACTTATGTAACAAATGTAATTTCGAACTACAAAAAGAGGCACAATTAAAAATAGATACCTATGTAACAGAAATAGGATTTCAAAGAAAACATTTTGATGAACACATATATTTTTTCAGATATCAAGGTTTAATTAGACAGCAAATAATCAATTATAAATTCAATAATGAAGCTTATAAATATAAAGCAATTTCAAATTTTATTCTAAAAAATTTCATATTAAAAGATATAATGGCATTTCAACTTCTAAACGATTATGAAGTAATCGTTCCAGTTCCAATAAGCAAAAAGAGATTTAAAGAAAGAGGATATAATCAAGCAGAATTAATTGCAAAACAAATTTCAAAAGCCTTAGAAAAAAGAATAGTTACTAACTGTTTATATAAATCTAAAAATATAGTAGCACAAAGCACACTAAATAAGCAGGAAAGAGAAGAAAATATAAAAAATGTGTATACAATAAAAAATCAAAATATATTGCTTAATAAAAAAGTGCTACTAGTTGATGACATATATACAACAGGAAGTACAGCAAATGAATGTTGTAAAATTTTACTAAAAGCAAAGCCAAACAAAATAGGAGTTATGACTCTTGCAAAGGATTAATCGGAAAATAGGATGTATCTAATTTCCAAATTCTTTCTTAGGAAGAAGTCATCCCCTTTTTATTTTGAACTTTCTCCATTTAAATCAATTAATTTTGTATCTTCAACTCTAATGGCAATAATACTTCCTCTAACTTCAAAAGCAGTAGGGTCACCAGAAGGACTTACAAAAAGAGGGGTAATTTTAGTTCCTTTAATTAATCCTAAATCTAAAAGTCTTCTTTTAACTCCATCACTACACATTAACTCATTTATATATCCAGTTTCATTTAATTTTAACTCATTTAAAGTCATAAAACAATACATCCTTTCGGCTTCTTAAAAAATAATTACAGTTACTTAATACATTATATTAAGCAATACAAAAAAATGTCATAAAAAATACAGTAAAAAAGAGTAAAAATTTTTCGCAATAAAAAATAAAGAAATATAAGGAAAAAACATCGTAAATTTGATAGAAT
>CALXZT010000074.1 GCA_944393315.1 uncultured Clostridia bacterium | reverse complement strand
TAATCCCATTTGTTAAAAATAGAATTATTACACCTATATATGTTGAAACCGTCGGTCGTTCGCCTCGTTTCATAGGTAGTCTAGTAAGTAGCTTTGCTACTATAATTGCTGATACTTTTTTGTATCTTTGTTCATACTTGCCCAAACTTTTTACAATTATAAATTCATTTCAAGTTTTGCCACCGAATACTCTTTTTTTATTGTGAGTCTGTGTTCTAAAATCTCACTCACGCATTTTGTATAAATAGACTGTTTATACGAATACGAGCAAACTTTATAGCATCGGCTTGCCAAACCAAGAACTTTTATAGAGGTTCTGCATATCTCTTGCATAGAAAAAAGACATCTGTAATTTTTAGATTACAAATGTCTTCTCTATTAAATATTCAATTATATTTGCCCTCACAATCAATTTTAAGCAGAATAAAATTGTAAGGTAATAAACAATGCCTACAAAAAATGTAGGCATAAAAATACTTGTACAAAATAAGTAGTTACATATATATTTTCCTTTAGGATAGATAACAAACACACACCACATGGATTAGGAGTATATCCACAAGCAGCATCAGGATTACCATTCACAGCATCAGCAATAGCTGTAAAAGGAGATCCAATAGCAGACCTTCAAGAAGACTTAGCAGCAGAGCAAAAGGCTAGAGCAACTTACGAAAAATTAATAGACTTAAGTAAGGATAATCCTGATGTAGTAGACCCACTAAAATTCTTAAGAGAAAGAGAAGTAGTACATTTTCAAAGATTTGGAGAAGCATTAAGGGGAGTACAAGATAAACTTGCAGAAAAGAAATTTTATATGAATGGAACAAACTGCATGGATAATTTATCAAAAAGATAATTTCAAATATAAACTATTTCAAAAATTAAGAGGGAAAACCTAAAAATAAAATGGATCCAATGTCAAGGACATTTAAAAAAGTAGGAACCCTCTTAATTTGAAACACTACAATCAATTTAATTTAATATACATATTTATCAATTCACTTTTTTCTTCCTACAACAGCAAATCGTCCATCTTTTACATGAAAAGAGCATGTAGACAAAGTAATCAATTGATCACCATAACTAGCTGATGCTTCAATATTATATAATGAAGCTTTTTTAGCATCCTCAACAAATTGATTATATTCATCTTCAGTCTCAGCATTTATAAAATAATAGTATCTAAACACATTTTTTTCTGATTTATAATACACTCTTGACTTAAAAACAGAAATAATTTCATATTCTGCATCTTCTTCTGCAGTTGTAAAGCGAATTATAGGATGTTTGATATAAAATGTTTTATTATTATATTTTAGTAAATCTTGAAACATTGCTCCATTATTAAAATTATGTCCATATATTAATAAATTACTACTGGGAATTGTCCAATCATAATCTTTGGTTAAAAAAATAGAACCATTTTTAGATTTTTCTTTTTTATAATTATGAGTCATATAATACTCATTATCTTCACCTTGTAAAACAGGATAATTGATACTAGTACCTTCTATTTCTAACCAACCTATGATATCAGAATTTACTTCTTTGAGATTTTTAACTTTAATCATTCTCTCAGTTTCTTCTAATTTAGCCTCATTGGGAATTTCACTGATTATAACTTTTTCTTCATTTGAGCTTTCATCTGTAGACTCATTAATATAATTATTAAAAAAGTTGCTTTCATCTGATGCTTCTTTTTTCAATAAAAAAAAATTTATAATGTATATAATCGATAATACAATTAACAAAACCAGAACTAAATATATTAAAATGTAGAACTTTTTTAGTTTAACTTTACTATCTTTTTGCATAGTATCTCCAAAAATATAATATTTAAGGATAGACTTTTTAGACTATCCTTTTATTTTTTTACTTTTTATAGCAATAATTACTGCTAACGAGAATAATAATGTTAAGACTGATATTCCTAAATAGTTTTCAATACCTGTTTTTGGTGTTTCATCTTTTTCGCCATTATTTGTTTCAGGTTCTATTTCGGGTTCTGGCACAGTTTCTTCTACTTTAGATATTTTTGCATAAACAGTTGTGTCTGTATTTATTGGATCATTAAAATTAAACTCAGTAGTATAATTAGCATCTCTATAGAATCCATCAATTACATGATTTTCTTCCAATTTAATGTGTGATTTTAACAAATCAGCAGTAATTGTTTCTCCAGCATCTACTGTTATTTTAGTTGTTTCATTATTAGCAACTATTGATACAATAATTTTTTGGATATCAGCATTTGCTGTGGCTTTATCTGGAACAGTTGCTTCAGAAATAACATTGTTAGATGAATCTGTTAAAACTATTTTATTTCCTGATAGAACAACCTTATTTGTAGTACCTGATTTATTTGTTATTGTAAATTGTGTAAGATGACCATTTTCAGCAGCGCGAACTACATTCTGGCTAGATTCTGATGTTAATACACCATTCATGATTAATGTTGGATTGTTAGTAGCAGAAGCACCTTTATCAATTTCTATACCATTATTTTCAGTTGAGCCATTAAATCCTAAGTGTAAATTCATAACTTCAACATTTCCACCATTTGCAAGAACTCCACCATATCTGAAACCTGAAATAGATACATTATCTAGTATAACAGTTGCACCATCATAAGATTGTACACCATATTTAGGACCATTTTTTAATTTAATATTTTTTAGTGTAAGCTTGGCATCAGAAAATTGTGCAGTAAACATTGTTTGATTCCCTGATGTTGATGTCCAGTCATTAGAACCAACTATATTATGACCATTACCATCAATTGTTAATTCTTTTGCTATTACTATAGGTTTTGTTACAGTTATATCATTTTGCAATGTGATTGTTGCACCTGGATCTGCACTAGAAATTTCACTATTTAAAGATTCCTCATCATGAACAGGAGTTGCTGCAAAGCTTGAATTAGGTACTATTAAAGATATAATAGCTACTGCTATGAAAAATAAAACTAATTTTATTGTGTTTTTCATTTTTTCACCTCCGTCAAAATTAGTTTCTACTTTTTTCTTTTAATTATTTATAAATCCTGCTATAAAAATTTTCCAATATTTTTTATTTTTAAAACATAATAAAAAACTTAAGGATTATTGATAAATAATAACAAATAAAAATTACATTAATATCAATATATAAGATTTCTCCCTCATACATAAAATGATTTACATAAATTTGACTTTTTGCTCAAAATTTGTTACAATAATTTCTGTAAAATATTAAAAAAATAATAAATGGAGGAAAATTTGAAATATAACATAAATAGTAACAATTTGTCTCAAATTTTTTTAAGCATAGAAAGAGAGCTCAAATCCAGAGAAATAGAAATAGAAGAAAGGCTTGCAATAGATTTCAAATATAGCAAAATGAAAGTAAGCCTAGAAATGTTAGAAAAAGTAGTAAATACATTAAAAGATGAAAAATTAGATATAAATCAAGAGCAAAAAGTATTAATAAGATACAATGGAAACCCATGTATAACACTGAATTTATGCATATTAGCAATACTTACCAAAACAATAATTATATTGGACTTTAGCAATTATATGGTAGGAATAAACAAACTAATAATAGAAATGATAAATGAACAATTATATAGATACAAAACTGACAAATTAATTTTTTTTATTGAAGAAAATAAGCAAATAAAAGAATTAAATAAAATAATATGTATAGATGATATTAATAAGTATAATTCGTATCTAAGGCAAGGAATAACAAATGCTAAATTCTACAGCTATGAGTATATAGACTTTTATTACGATAATGAAGAATTAGAAGATTTGATAAAAATGGTATATCAGTATGCTGAAAGCGAGCAAATTCCAATTGAATCATATTCAGAATTAGATTTAGATAATGCAGTAAAAATGATACAAAATGGTATAGGAGCAAAGATACTACTCTTAACTAATTCCAATGAAACAAAGAAAATTTTTAGAAATAATATTAAAAACAAGAAAATATATATAAACAAAATGCCATTTGAAAAAGAAATAAAACTAATAAATAAAAATTTATTTTATATATAATTTAAAAATAGAAAAGGGAGTTTAAAAATTAATGGGAAAAAGAAAAATACAAGATTTTAAAATTGCAAATCTACAAAATGCAAACTTATATTTAACACCTGATTCTTTAAACAGTTTTTGGTCTGATGGACCAGTACCAAGAACTATTCTTAATCAGAATGGAATACCTGCTAAAAGTCTGATTGCTAATAGACAGTTCGCTCAACAATTAGTACAGGATAAACAAGGATTATTAAAATTTCTAATAATGCATGAGGCGGAAATTAATAAAGAGAAATTTTTATTAGAATTATTAATGAATTATGAGGAAAAAGCATCTAGAGAATTATCCTCAGAAGAAAAAAAAGAATATGATGAAGGCTTAAGAGAAATAAAAAAAGAGCTAAGAGGAATAGAAGAAACATTAATAAGTTATGAGGTAGACACTGAAACAGGTAAAATAGTATCAATTACAGTCTTCGATATAAAAGACATAGTGAGAGGAAAAATAAGAATTAAAAAAGAAGCAAATGTAGCACGATTACAGTCAATTGAAGAACAAGAAAACTTTGGTAATATATTACAATCGCTTAATATGTATGATATAGAATATATCATACCTCTAAAGGATAAAATCGGAAAAGCATTGAGCTTTATGATAAAATATAATACATTAGTAAAAGAAGCAAATTGTGATAGTAAAACATTAGAAGGTAGAATAAAACAGTACGGTTTTAATACTTTAGTAGAGCAAATAAACAATTCTAAATTTATAGAGGATATGGTAGAAACACTTAGAAAATATATTACTGAAATCGATTTGGACAAACTTTTACTATGTTCAGCAATAAGATATATTGAAGCAATGGAATATAAACGAATAGATGCTGAAGACACTTCAGAAGTATATAGAAGATTACAATTTATAAGAAAACATCTTGAAAAAGGTGCAAAAATTACTATTTCAGCACCAGGATATCCTCAAAAAACATATGAAATAAAAGATTTAGATAATGAGATGAAGAGATTTATTGGAAAAGATGATGATAAAACATATATCTCAACAGAACAATGTAATGAATTAAAAATGAGACTTATGCTAGGAGATATTTCCTTAAAAGATTTCACAGTTGAAATGTTTGAAGCTTTGGCATTAACCAAGCCAATAAAAGAAAAATTATTAAGAAAATTTCCTGAAAATTATATTTTCTTTTTAAGACAGGAAAAACAGGAATATCGTAAAGAAACAATCCTACGAGACATAATAAAAGCAGGTTCATGTTCGAGGGATTTATTACATTTATTAGCAGAAAAAACAGATATAACTGTCGAGGAAATACTAAATCTTTTTGAGCAAGAAATAATCTCAGTAGAAGATTTAACGAGTTTAAGAGAAGTGCTTAAAAAGCCAATAATAACAAACAGAAAGATTTTTGAAAAATATAAACAATATAATGAGCAAACTGGAGAGTCAGAATTAGAAAGCCAGAAAAGTCACAAAGCAAAATTAGACTTAGAACGATATGCATTAGCATATAAAATGACAGAAATAGTCGGAAAACCGAAAGAAGAAATACTCATAAAAGGTGAAGAATTCATTACAGAAGTAGGAGATGAAATTGATACAACTGACTTAGTTCCATTATATTCTTTAGGAATTATTCCTTTACAAATAGCTGTTGACTGGGGAGGAAAAAACATAATTGAACAATTAGTATCAAGTGAAAGCCTAAAGCCAGCAGATGCAAAGTCTCTATATAATGAAGGATTATTAGATATACAAACATTAGAAAAACTATTAAAGGATTGTGAAAATATGAGTTATGCATATCAGTTTATGCTTGTAAACACAATATTTGATGGAGAAAAAGAAGAAGATAGACTAATAAAAGATATGCTTGCACAATATTATCACATTAATGGGGC
>CALXZT010000073.1 GCA_944393315.1 uncultured Clostridia bacterium | reverse complement strand
TATTTTATCAGAAAAATTAATATTTGTCTTTATTTTTTTTGTTGGTAAAATATGTCAGAGAATTATTTTACCCTAGACAAAAGCCCAAACAGAGCCGGCGCTTGTCGGCAAGGAAGCCACGGTGACGTGGCAGACTTTAAACCTGCGGGAAGCCGCAGGAACCAGCTCTGAGGTAATCGAAGAGCTAACAAGGGGTGAACAAATCACCTTGACTGGGAGATGTCGCGAGACATCTATCGAAGAACCATCTTTATGGGTCGAAGTTGAGACCCAGGATGGGGTATCTGGATGGTTATACCGGCAAGGTATAACATTCAGATGAAAGCGAGCCTAAAAACTCGCTTTTTAAAATGCAAAAAAATATTTACAAATAATAAGAATTATGATATAAAAAAGAAGTAAGAATTGCAGAAAATTAAGGAGGAGACTGAATGAGAAGACCATACAAACCATTTAAAATCATATATACAGGTGTACCCGATGATGGGTATAATAATGAACCTAGTGGTCCAAATCCAGATGACGATGATGTAGACTGTCGGACTGATTAGTCTGTGCAATTCTTAAGGAAAACCCTTGAAACTAGCCTAATAGTTTCAGGGGTTTTCCAATCCTTTAAAATACAAAAAAACGTTTGCTTTAATATTGACAACAAAATAAAAATGATATATATTAGACTCATAAAAAAAGAAAGGAGAGCATAGCAAAAAAGCTATGTAAAAAATAAATGTTAGCATATATAAAGGGAAGCTTAGAAATAAAATCAACTGATTATATAGTAATTGATGTAGGTGGGCTAGGATATAAAGTAAACATGTCAAAAAAAGCAATTGAAACAATAGGAAATGTAGGAGATAAAATAAAAGTATATACATACTATAGAGTCAGGGAAGATGATATAAGCATATTTGGATTTAAAACAAATGAAGAACTAAAAATGTTCGAATTATTATTATCAGTAAGTGGAATAGGGGCAAAAGTTGCATTAACAATATTATCAAACATAGAAATAACAGAATTTGCATTAGCAGTAATATCAGATGACATAACAAAAATAGTAACAATTCCAGGAATAGGCAAAAAATCAGCTCAGAGAATAATATTAGAATTAAAAGACAAACTAAAATCACAACAAATAGCAGAAAATGAAGAAGAAATTAAAGAAAAATCTAAAAAGCAAGAAGAAAATAGTGAAGCAATTGAAGAAGCAACATCAGCACTTCAAATATTAGGATATAGTAAAAAAGAAATTGAAAAAGCATTTGAAAAATTAGCAAATAAAGAAGTAAGTGTAGAAGAACTTATAAAAAAAGGACTAACAATACTCTCACAAATGTAGCAGTAGAAAATCTAAAAATATAATAAGTAAATAGTACAATAATAAATTATAATAGAGGTAACTACAAAACCATAGAAAGGAGTAAAAATTGAATTCTTCAGAGCCATTAGCATATAGAATAAGACCAAAAACACTAGAAGAATATGTTGGACAAGAACATGTAATAGGGGAAGGCAAAATACTATATAGAACCATAAAAGCAGATAGGTTATCAAGCATAATATTATTTGGACCACCAGGATGTGGTAAAACCTCACTAGCAAGAGTAATAAGTGAAACAACAAAATACAAATTTTATAAAATAAATGCGGTAACTTCAGGTGTATCAGACATAAAAAAAGTAGTAGAAGAAACCCAAAATTTCATGTTAAATCCAGCAGGTAAGAGTATATTATTCATAGATGAAATACACAGATTTAATAAACTACAGCAAGATGCACTACTTCCATATGTAGAAAATGGAACCATAATATTAATTGGTGCAACAACAGAAAATCCATACTTCGAAGTAAATAAGGCTTTAATATCAAGATCAATGGTAGTAAAATTAAACCCATTAACAGAAGAAAATATATTTACAATCCTAAAAAATGCATTAAGTAGAAAAGATGGGCTAGGAGAGTACAACATAAAAATAGAAGAACAAACATTAAAAAAACTAGCACAAATTTCAAACGGAGATGTAAGAACAGCACTAAATGGATTAGAAATAGCAGTATTAACAACTGCAATGGATTCTGATGGATATATAAATATAACAGATGAAGTTGTCAAAAACAGTATTCAAGAAAGAAAGGCAGTATTTGACAAAAATGGAGATAGTCACTATGACAACATAAGTGCTTTTATAAAATCAATGAGAGGTTCAGATCCAGATGCTGCATTATTCTATTTAGCACGAGCACTAAAAGGTGGGGAAGATCCAGTATTTTTAGCAAGAAGGATAGTAATTTGTGCAGCAGAAGATGTGGGAATGGCAAATCCACAAGCATTAGTTGTTGCAACTTCTGCAATGCAAGCAGTACATATGATTGGAATGCCAGAAGCACGAATTATACTAGCAGAAGCAGCAACATATGTAGCAACTTCAAAAAAATCAAATGCCTCTTATTTAGGTATAAATAGAGCATTAGAAGATGTAGAAACAAAAGACACAGGAGAGATTCCAATGCATATAAGAAATGCACCAGTAGAAGGAATGAAAAGTTTAGGATACCATGAAGGTTATTTATATCCACACGATTTTCCTGGACATTATGTAGAGCAGCAATATTTACCAGACAAAATGCTTGGAACTAAATATTATATAAAAGATGATACAGTAGAATAAAAGTATATAATAAATACAATTAATAAGAGTAGTAAAAAATAGAATAATAAAAAACATAATGGAAACACTAAACAAAAGTGAGGAAATTATGAAAAAAAGCATAGTAATAGGGCTAATGGCAGGATTTATCAGCGGATTTTTTTCAACAGGAGGAGGAATGTTATTAGTCCCTACTTTTTTATATTTGTTCAGGTTAGAAGACAAAAAAGCAAGAGCGACTTCTGCAATGTGCATTTTGCCTATGGTGGTAACAAGTGGTATTTTTTATTATAAAAATAACTATATAGATTGGAAAATAGGTATTCTTTGTGCAATTGGAGGAATAGCTGGTGGATACTTAGGAGCAAAGTTATTAAAAAAACTTGATGCAAAATATTTCAAAATAGCATTTATATGTTTTTTAATCTATACTTCAATAAAATTTTTATTTTAATATAGAAGGGAGTAACGTTAAAATATAACGAAAATATGAAGGAAGTTCTAATTGGATTAATTGCTGGAATTGTAAGTGGAACAGGAATGGGTGGCGGAACAGTTTTAATTTTGTTATTAACAGTTTTAAGCGGAATAGAACAGCATGTAGCACAAGCAACAAATTTAATATTTTTCATTCCCACATCAATTGTAGCAATAATAACAAACTGGAAATATAAGTTAATAGACAAAAAATTGGCACTTATAATATCAATTTTTGGAACAATTGGAGCTATTATAGGGGCAGTAATATCAAGTAAAACAAATGTTGAAAACTTAAAAAAATATTTCGGGCTATTTTTGGCTATAATTGCAATTTGGGAAATTTATTCATATTTTAAACTGTATATATTTAAAGAAAAAAGGGAAAATAATAACATAAAAGATAAATAATAAATAATTTAAGGAAGGAATGATAAAAATGAAATTTACGAAAGGATTAATAATTGGTGGATTATTAACAGCAGGAGTATTAATGATGTGTACAGAGGATTATAATATTAACACCAAAAAGATGACAAAAAAGGGAAAGCAATTTGCTAGAAAAATGGGACTAATGTAAAATAAGTTTTGCTAAAAGTCTCAATTTTGGATTAACTATATTGTCTGAAATAAAAAAGGTCTACTGGTTTTTGTAACCAATAGACCTTTTGCAAGTATTATAGACATGTTTTATTTGTCACATTTGCATTCATCATGAGGCTTGTCACAATCTTTACATTTACATTCATGATCATGAGGCTTATTGCAATGTGTTAATTCGTGGTCGCATTTTTCTAATTTTACGCCTTTTAAACATTTGTCTTCACGGAAAGTTTTAGCACAAACTTTGACATGTTTTACATCATCAACCCAGATTTGAATAGCATACTCTTTACCAGGACAAAGAGGTCCAAAAACAAATTCGCCTTCTTTATCAGTAAACGTATGAGAAACAGGTTTTCTTTCCTCTTTTCCCATTTTACATTCAACTTCAATTAGTTTTACAACGGCATTAGCAACAGGTTCTTTAAAACAATCTCTAATAACTCCAAATATTACGTCACGATTATCATTTGGAAGAGTAATATCTAAATCAAATTGTTTTCCATTTGCAATAAAGCCATCTACATCTACAATTGGACAATGTGGTTTCTTGTTTTCTTTTTCAAAATCGAAATCCATTCGAATCTTTCCTTTCTTTTTTAGCAATTTGCATTGCTTAATATATTATATGTAGAAAAATGTAGAAAGTGAACAAAAAAACAAATGTAAAATTCAGTTAAAAGCTAGCAATATAAATGTAAATACTATATAATATAAAAAGAAAGGGGAAAAAATGGATAAAAGACCAATAGGAATATTTGATTCAGGAGTAGGGGGCTTAACTGTACTTTCTGAAATAAAAAAGCAATTACCAAATGAAAATTTAATATACTTAGGAGATACTAAAAATTTCCCGTATGGAAGCAAAAGTAAAGAACAAATTATAGAGTTTGCAATACAAAATGCAGAAAAACTAAAAAACTTAGAGGCAAAGATAATTGTAATAGCATGTGGCACAGCTACCAGTCAGGCAATTGATATCTTAAAAGAAAAATTTGATGTGCCAATAATGGGAATAATAGAGCCAACAGTTGAATATGTAAAAAGCAAAAACATACATAGAATTGGAGTAATAGCAACAGAGGGAACTATTAAAAATGGAGCTTGGGAAAAAAATCTAAAATCACAAATTAAAAATATAGAAGTTATAAATAAAGCATGTCCAATGCTGGCAACAATTGCAGAAGAGGGTAGAGCAACAAGTAAAGAAGGTAAAAAAGTAATAAAGGAATATATGGAGCCATTTAAAAACGGTAAAATTGATAAAATAATATTAGGCTGTACCCACTATCCAGTATATCAAGAACTAATCAGAAAAGAATTAGGATATC
Source organism: uncultured Clostridia bacterium (assembly GCA_944393315.1). GTDB lineage: Bacteria > Bacillota > Clostridia > TANB77 > CAG-508 > CAG-269. The sequence goes on along the minus strand of CALXZT010000073.1, from coordinate 891 downwards.
CTGTAGAACTTATAAATACTGGAGTTACAGTTTCAAAAAAGTTAGCAGAATATTTAAAAAGATTTAATTTACAAAATACTAGAAAGCATAACGAGGACTTAATATTTTTGACAAAACCAGAAGAGGAGTTTAAGATAATCGCAAAAAATCTCTTGAAATTCGACATCAAAATTCGAGAAATCTCTTGACACATAAGGATTTTACGAATATAATACCAATAATTACAATTTTAGGAGGACCAAAATATAATGGACAAGGATGTGTTTTCAATTAATTATAATCAATATGAATCAATGACAGATGAAAAATTAATAGAAAATATAGAACTAAATGATACTAAGGCATTAGAATGCCTTATAAAAAGGTATGATGATGTTGTTAACATGAAAGCAAATAAATTTTTTATGATAGGTGCAGAAAGAGAAGATATGGTTCAAGAGGGAATGATTGGATTATATAAAGCTGTAAAGTCTTTTAATGCCGAAAAGCAAAATTCATTTAGAACATTTGCAAATTTATGTATTGAAAGGCAACTTATCACAGCAGTAAAAAATTCTAATAGGCAAAAGCACTTACCTTTAAATTCTTATGTCTCATTAAATGCATCAGTATATGAAGAAAATGATGATACATCAGTAATAGATGTATTAGAGACTAAAACAGTAGATGATCCATCAGACATAATTGCTAACAAAGAATATTTCGATTATATGGAAAACAAAATATATAATAGTTTAAGTGATTTTGAAAAACAAGTTTTAAAATATTATAAAAGAGGAGATTCTTATGCTAATATTGCTACAAAGCTAAAAAGCAAGGTAAAATCAGTTGATACAGCAATACAAAGAATACGAAAAAAAGCTACAAAAATAAAAAATGAAATGGGACAAA
>CALXZT010000072.1 GCA_944393315.1 uncultured Clostridia bacterium | reverse complement strand
TTATCTACATCAAAAAAGATATATTACAATTTCGTAATATTTTATGAAATTACTCTGAAAAAAAACTCTCCAATTCCATTTTTCATGAATTTGATTTTAAATCCATTGACACCAATTATAATAAAAGGATAATTGTATAATAAAATTATACTATATTATATAAGGCTGGAATTTTCCATACTCCCACTTGAAAAAAACTAAATACCTGCTATAATTTAGTTATTAGGTGATTTAATCAATCTAGGAAGTATTATTTTTTGTATACGTGTATTGTTAAAGCTACAAATGTTTAATAAACAGTGGATAGTAAATTTAGATTAATATTGTAAAATAATTAAAACACAAATGAAATATAAAAAAATTAAATTTTAATGCAATAAAAAATAAACTTGAAGCATTAATATAGTGAAAGGGGCAAAAATGAATTCAAAAATTTTGGTACCAGAAATTAATGAATATCCAGAAACTTCATTAGAAAAATGCATAAAAGATATAAGCTTTGGTGATAAAGATGCTTTATCTACATTATATAATCTTACTAAAACATCTGTATATGGATTCGCATTGTCAATATTAAAAAATATGCATGAAGCAGAAGATGTTTTACAAGAAGTTTATATAAGAATATATGAAAATGCTAGTTTTTATAATCCAAATGGAAAACCATTAGCTTGGATACTTACTATAACTAAAAACTTAGCATTCATGAAATTAAGAAAAAATAGAAATCATGTAGATTTAAATGAGTTACATGAAATTTTAGCTGATCACAAAGAAATTAACAACGCTGAAAACAAAATTCTGCTCGCAAGTGTATTTGAACATATATCAGATGAAGAAAGAAATATATTAATATTACATGCAGTTTCTGGGTTTAAGCATAGAGAAATAGCAAAAATTCTGGAAATACCTCTTACAACTGTTTTATCAAAATATAATAGAACAATAAAAAAAATAAAAAAAAGGATGGGTGAGGTAAAAATATGAAAAAACGTGAAATTGAATCAAGATTAAATAAAACAATAAGCAATATAGTCCCAGATGTATTAGATAATATCCTTGCCCAGTGTGAAAATAGGGAAGGATTGAGTAATATGAATTTTATAAAAGAAAAAAAGAAAGAAAATGTAGAACTAGTAGAAAAAAATAAAACAAGAAAAACCTTTTTTGTTCCAAAATTAGCAGGAGCATTAGCAACAGTGATTATGTGTGCTTTTGGAGTATTTGGATTTGCTCAATATCAAAATACTTCTAATGCAATAGATTCCATAATTGATTTTGATGTAAACCCAAGTGTTGAAATAAAAATAAATAAAAATGAAAAAATAATCGAGGCAAATGCACTAAATGATGAAGGAAAAACAATTCTTGAAGACATGGACTTAGAAAAAGTAGATTTAGATGTAGGAGTAAATGCTATAATAGGTTCTATGTTGAAAAATGGTTATATTACAGAAGCACAAAATTCAATATTAGTGTCTGTAAAAAATGATGATTCAGCAAAAGCAAAAGAATTAGAAGAAAAAATATCAAAAGAAATAAATGAATTATTAAATGCTCAAAGTATACAAGGTTCAATATTATCACAAATGTATAGTAGTGATGATCAAATAGAAAATTTAGCTAAAACAAATAATATATCAGAAGGAAAAGCAAATTTAATAAATAAAGTTATAACAGCTGAGGTAAAAAACTCAAAAGGAAATGTGTATACATTTGATGAATTATCTAAACTATCAATTAATGAACTAAATGTTTTATTAGATTCAAAAAAAGTAGTATTAAATGAAGTATCTTCTACTGGAAATGTTAACGAAAAATCATACATTGGAACTGAAAAAGCAAAAGAAATAGCTTTTGCCAAAGCAGGAGTAACAGCCTCAAATGTAACAAATTTAGAAGTTGAACTTGATTGTGATGATGGGATACTAATTTATGAAGTAGAATTTGATTTTGGAACAAATGAATATGAATATGATATTGATGCAAAAGACGGAAACATTATTAAAGAAGATGTAGATATTAATGATGACGATAACAGAGATGACGATGATGATAGATATGATGATGACAGATATGACGATGATGACAGATATGACGATGATGACAGATATGACGATGATGACAGATATGACGATGATGACAGATATGATGATGATGACAGAGATGATGATGACAGAGACGACGATGATGACAGAGATGATGATGACCAAGATGACTAATAAATAATTAATGTCAAATGCCAACCAATATTAGTTGGCATTTTCTATATAATGAAAAAGTAAATTATGTTATAGAAGATATGATAAAAGATATATACATAGAAAATATCTACCATATGTATTTACTGAATATTTTGGCAAAGTATTGATAAATCAACTGTAAAAGGTTGATTTTTTGTATTGCTTAAACTAAGAAAATAAAAAATAGTTATTCACATAATATTATTGTTGATTTCAAAAAAATGAAAAAACTACTTGCAATTTAATCAAAATTATAGTAATATTTTTAAGGGTGTAAAAATGAGAAAAAATATGCAAGAAACAAAAGTAAATATCATAAAACTAAGCAAAGAAATTATGCTTGCTTTTGTTGTTGTGACTAATTTAATTTACGTTCTAACAAATCACTAATAAAATTTAGTGATATTTTTTTGTTTAAAAATCCCTAAAAAAAATAAAGGAGGAAAAATTTGTGGAAAAAAGTAAAATGGTTTTAGATGTTAATGAAAAGCCAACAATTGCTAAATGGATTATTTTAGCACTTCAACATGTGTTTGCTATGTTTGGTGCTACAATATTAGTACCAATTTTAGTAAATGCACAAGCAGGAGAAACAGTACTAACAATACCAGTTGCATTAGCAACTTCTGGTATAGGAACTTTAATTTACATTTTATGCACAGGAGGAAAATCACCTGTATATTTAGGAAGTTCATTTGCGTTTATAGCACCAATTGTAGCAGCATATTTAAAAGGAGGAATATCAGGTGCAATGACAGGCATAATGGTAGTAGGACTTATTTATGTAATAGTTGCAATAATTATAAGATTTATAGGAAAGAGTTGGATAAACAAATTATTGCCACCAGTTGTAATCGGACCAATGATAATGATTATAGGTCTAGGGCTTGCACCATCTGCAATTTCACAAGTTGGACTTGAATCAGGAGCAGAACTTGAATGGAGATCAATTTTTGTAGCCGCAGTTGCATTTTTAGTAACAGCAGTTATAGCAGTTAGAGGAAAAGGATTTTTAAAAATTATACCTTTTCTAATAGGAATAATAGCAGGATATATTGCAGCAGTATTTGTAGGATTAGTTGATTTTACGCCAGTAGCAGAAGCAGCATTTTTTAGCATGCCACAATTTATAGTACCATTTATAGACTATATGCCAAGTTTTTCAGCAATACTAACAATAGCACCAATTGCAATAGTAACAATGGCTGAACATATAGGAGATCATATGGCACTTAGTACAATTATAGGAAAAGATTTATTAACAAAACCGGGATTAGATAAAACACTATTAGGAGACGGTATTGCCACATTTGTTGCTGGGTTACTAGGAGGACCAGCAAACACAACATATGGTGAGAATACATCTGTTGTCGGGATGACAAAGGTTGCATCAGTTTGGGTAATTGGTTTAGCTGCAATTTTTGCAATTTGTTTAGGATTTTTAGGTAAATTTACAGCATTAGTATCAACAATTCCAAATGCAGTACTTGGAGGAGTATCATTACTTCTTTATGGATTTATTTCAGTCAATGGATTAAAAGTCCTAATAGAAAATCAAGTTGACTTTGGAAAAACAAAAAATGTAGTTGTAGCATCTGCAATGCTAGTACTTGGACTTGGAGGAGCAGCAATATCAATTGTTAGTGGAGATGTATCAGTTACAATTTCAGGAATGAGTTTAGCAGCAATAATTGGAGTTTTAATAAATCTATTTTTACCAGAAGAAAAAAAAGATATAGAAAATACAAAACAAATAGAAGAAAAAGTTGAAGAAAAAATAGAGGAGAAAGTATAAGGAAGGGAGAGTAGGCAATGGTAATAGAAATAAAACATCCATTGATTGAGCATAAAGTTGGAATAATGAGAAACAAAAAAACAGGGACAAAAGAATTTAGAGAGCTTGCCAGTGAAATTGCAATGTTTTTATGTTATGAGGCATTAAGAGACGCAAAAACAGAAGAACATGAGATTGAAACACCAATAACAAAAACGATAGTAAAAAAAGTAAATGAAGATGATTATGTATTTGTTCCAATATTAAGAGCAGGAATGGGAATGTCAGATGGAATCATTAGAATAATACCAAATGCAAAAATTGGAGTTATTGGTTTATATCGAAATGAAGAAACTTTAGAACCAGTGAGATATTATTATAAAGTCCCAAAAGACATAAAAAATAGAGAAGCTATTTTGTTAGATCCAATGCTTGCAACTGGAGGTTCAGCAATAGATGCTATAAAAATGCTGAAACAAGATGGTGTAAAGAAAATTAAATTTTTATGTTTAATTGCAGCGCCAGAGGGAATAAAAAAAGTTGAAGAAGCATATCCAGATGTACAAATATATTGTGCAAAAATTGATGATCATTTAAATGATATTGGGTATATTGTACCAGGACTTGGAGACGCAGGAGATAGGATATTTGGAATAAAATAAGAAGATTTGTATATAAGGCTACTTTTTTAAGTAGTCTTAAAATTTTATAATAGCACATGGAACAAGGTTATTTTTGCAAAAATGCTTGCAAAATGCCAAAATATATGATAAAATAACCCTGTTTAAAAATAGGAAAGTAAAAATCCTTACTCACTTGCAGAGAGTGGGTTATTATCCAAAAGGAGGTGGAAAATAATGAACAAATACGAAAGTGTTATCATTATTAAACCAGGAGTTGACGAAGAAGGTTTAAAATCTTTAGAAGACAGATTCACAGGTTTAATAAATGAAAATGGTAAAGTTGAAGAAGTAAAATACATGGGATTAAAAAAATTAGCTTATGAGATAAATAAAAACAAAGAAGCACACTATGTACTATTTAATTTCGAAGCAAAACCAGAATTCATAAAAGAACTAGAAAGAATTTATAGAATAACTGATGAAGTTATCAAATTCATAGTTATAAGAAAAGAAGACTAATTAAATATTAAGAGACCTTATATTTAAAGTAAGAAAGGTATGTGATTAAATGAACAAAGTAATATTAATGGGTAGACTTACACGTGACCCAGAAACAAGATACACACAAACAAACAACACAGTAGTATCTTCATTTTCACTAGCAGTAAATAGAAGATTTGTTAGACAAGGTGAAGAAAGACAAGCAGATTTTATAAATATAGTTGCATGGAGTAAACTAGGAGAGTTCTGTAGTAAATACTTTAAGAAAGGTCAACAAGTAGGCATTATAGGTAGATTACAAACAAGAACATGGGATGATGATAAAGGAATAAAGCACTATGTAACAGAAGTTATTGCAGAAGAGGCATATTTTGCAGACAGCAAAAGAGACCAAGACTCATCATCAAATTCATTTGAAAATACATTTGGAACATCATTTGCTGGTGGAGCGCCAGCTGGTGACTCAGATTTTGATGTATCTGCAAGTGATGACCTACCATTCTAAGTATAAGAGGAGGGAAACAAGACATGGCAGACAAAAAAGGAAATAAAAAATTTAACAACAAAAATAATTATGATGAAGATTACAACCCAAAATTCAGAAAGCAAAGAAAAAAAGTATGCGTATTATGTAGTGACAAAAACTTTGAATTAGATTTCAAAAACGCAGAACAATTAAGAAAATTTGTTAATGATAAAGGTAAAATCTTACCAAGAAGAACAACAGGAGCATGTGCAAAACATCAAAGAGATATAACATTAGCTGTAAAAAGAGCAAGACATATTGCAATATTACCATATGCTGCAAAAGACTAATAAAACAAAGAG
>CALXZT010000071.1 GCA_944393315.1 uncultured Clostridia bacterium | reverse complement strand
AAACAGACAGTTACCATATATTACCAGTAAAAATATGAAATGCTGATTATAAAATTTGATTTACTCTTTTTTTCTGCGATTGCCATATCAAATTTGACAATTTTTGAGACATATGTTATAATTTAACACATAATGTGCAATCAAGCACAAGAAGAGATTTTGTTTTAATGTATTAACGAGAAAATATTAGTAGTTTAAAAGTAAAATTGGACGGAAATTAATATCATACGAAAAAGCAATTAGTTTAAACCATTAAACTAATTATTAAAATTATGCAAATTGCAGTTTATAACTTGAAAATATAAATTTGAATATATTGAGTAATAATAAACAAGTGGAATTTTGTAAATATATAGTCTCGCAAAGCGAGATTTATAATTCGTGTGTAAAAAATAAAAAAATACGTAAAATAAAATTAAGAGTTAAAAATTTGAAAGGAGAACAAAATGTCAAAAGAAAAGCAAGAATTAACAACACAAGAAAACAGCACAGCTGTAAAAACAAAAAAAAGAAGACCATATAATAGAAAACCAAGAACTACAAAAGTAAATAAGGAAAATGAAAAAAAGCAAGAAGAAAGCATTTTTAAAAAACCAAAATTGAAAATAATACCATTAGGAGGACTACATGAAGTTGGAAAGAATATAACTGTATTTGAGTATGAAGATGAAATAATTATAGTAGATTGTGGTTTAACTTTCCCAGAAGATGATATGTTAGGTGTAGACTTAGTAATACCAGATGTAACATATTTAGTAAAAAACCAAGATAAAATAAAAGGAATGGTAATCACACATGGACATGAAGATCATATTGGAGGAATACCATATTTTTTAAAACAAATAAATGTACCAATATATGCTACTAAATTAACAGTAGGGTTGATAAACAATAAACTAGAAGAACACAAACTTTTGAGAAGTACAAAAATGCATACAATAAACCAGGGACAAACCATTAAACTTGGAAAATACTTTAAAGTAGAATTTATCAGAAGTTCTCACAGTATACCAGATTCAGTAATGCTTGCAATTACAACACCAGTTGGAACAATATTACACACTGGAGACTTTAAGGTAGATTATACTCCAATTGATGGACATAGAATGGACTTTGGAAGAATTGCAGAATTAGGAAACAAAGGAATATTAGCTTTGATGTCAGATAGTACAAATTCCGAAAGAAAAGGATTTACAATGTCAGAAAGCTCTGTGGGAGAGGTATTTGATAAGTTATTCACAAATTGTAACAAAAGAATTGTGGTGGCAACTTTTGCTTCAAATGTTCACAGAATACAACAGATAGTAAATTCAGCAATAAAATTCAGAAGGAAAATTGCTATTTGTGGAAGAAGTATGGTAAACATAATAAATACAGCTAGAGAATTAGGATATATAAAATGCCCAGATGATATATTTATAGATATAGATATGATTGGAACATATAATGATGAGCAACTAGTAATAATAACAACAGGTAGTCAGGGAGAAGCAATGTCAGCATTAACAAGGATGGCTGCAGGAGAGCATAAAAAAGTAAAAATTACTCAAAATGATTTAGTAATAATATCTGCAACACCAATACCAGGAAATGAAAAATATGTATCAAAAGTTATAGATAATTTAATGCAAATAGGTGCAGATGTAGTTTATAGTGCACTTGCAGATGTGCATGTTTCAGGACATGCTTGCCAAGAAGAACAAAAGCTAATAATTTCATTAGTAAGACCAAAATATTTTATACCAGTTCATGGTGAATATCATCAATTAGTTGCACACAGCGAAACAGCAGAAATAATGGGAGTTCCTAGAAAAGATATATTCATGATGGAAAATGGAAAAGTTTTAGAGTTAAATGAAACAGAAGCAAAATTTGCAGGAATGGTTCCAAACGGAAAGATATTAGTAGACGGATTAGGAATAGGAGATGTTGGAAGTATAGTTTTAAGGGATAGACAACATCTATCTCAAGATGGATTAATTATTATTGTTTTAACTTTAAACTCTTCAACAGGTGAGGTTGTTGCAGGACCTGATGTAATTTCAAGAGGATTTGTTTATGTAAGAGAATCTGAAAACTTAATGGAAGAGGTAAAATTAGTTGTAAGAAGTGAAGTCTCTAATTTCGAAGAAAAGGGAATCAAAGACTGGGCAACAATAAAAACAACGCTAAAAGACAGTTTAAGAGACTATATCTTTTCTAAAACTAAAAGAAATCCAATGATTATACCAATTATAATGGAAATATAAAAAGACAATTTCATTGCCGAAATGGAGGAAAATAAATGAATTATCAAGATTTAGCAAATTTGGTTTTTCCAGATGTAAAAGATATAAACTATTATGAAGAAAAATATGCAAAAAGAAATTTAGAAGATGGGGCAATAGTTACAAGATTTGCCCCAAGCCCTACAGGCTTTGTACATATAGGAGGTCTTTATCAAGCATTAGTTGCACGTAAAGTAGCAAAACAGACCAATGGTGTCTTTTTCTTAAGAATAGAAGATACAGACCAAAAAAGAGAAATAGAAAATGGTGTGACAGGAATAGTTAAATCACTTCAAGATTTTGACATGGCACCAGATGAAGGACAAATAAATGATACAGAAGAAATAGGTTCATATGGACCTTATAAACAATCTCTTAGAAAAGAAATATATCAAGCATATGCTAAATATTTATTAGCACAAGGTAAAGCTTATCTTTGCTTTTGTACGCCAGAAGATTTAGAACAAATGCGTTTAAAACAAGAAACAGCAAAAGTGCGTACAGGATACTATGGTGTATGGGCAACTTGTAGAAAACTATCAGTTGAAGAAATGGCAGAAAAAGTTAAGAAAGGTGAAGCATTTATAGTAAGATTTAAATCACCAGGAAGAGAAGATAGGAAAATAAAACACCATGATGTAATCAAAGGAAATGTGGATTTCCCAGAAAATGATCAAGACATAGTAATAATAAAAGCAGATGGACTTCCAACTTATCATTTTGCACATGTAGTTGATGATCATCTAATGAGAACAACACATGTAATACGCAGTGATGAATGGCTATCTTCTGTTCCGCTTCATTTACAATTATTTCAAGAACTTGGATTTAAAGCACCTAAATATGCACATATTGCACCAATAATGAAAAATGACAATGGAAACAAACGTAAACTAAGTAAAAGAAAGGATCCAGAAGCAGCAGTTGAGTATTACAAACAAGAAGGAATACCATCAGATGCAGTAAAAGAATATTTACTAAATATTGCAAGTTCAAGTTTTGAAAACTGGAGAAGACAAAATCCAGAATTGCCAATAGAAGATTTTGATTTACAATTAAACAAAATGAGTGTAAGTGGAGCATTATTTGATATGATAAAACTTTTAGATGTTTCAAAATCGATTATATCAAGATATACAGCTGAAAGAGTATATGAAGAAGCTTTTAAGTGGGCAAATAAATATGATGAAGAACTAAAAGAAATTCTAACTGACAAAGAATATGCCTTAAAAGTATTTGGAATAGAAAGAGGAAATAAAAAACCAAGAAAAGATATAGCAAAATGGTCAGATGTAAAAGAAAATATTATTTATATGTATGATAAAAATATTCCAGAATATCCTTATCAAGTAATAAATGAAAAAGAGGATATAAAAACAATACTAGAAGCTTATAAATTTAATCCATCTGATGATAAACAAACATGGTTTGATAACATTAAAAAATTAGCAGAAAATTTAGGATATGCATCAGAGGTAAAAGAATTCAAAGCAAATCCTGGAATGTATAAAGCACATGTTGGAGATGTAAGTACTGTTTTAAGAGTAGCATTAACAGGAAGAACAAACACACCTGATATGTATGAAATTATGCAGGTATTAGGAAAAGAAAAAGTCGAAAAACGATTTAAAGAAGCTATTTCAAAATTAAATTAGTAAAATTTTATGGTATAAATTTTTATCTATACCATCAGAAAGGAATTCTATAAATGGAATATAAAGTAGGAGATATAGTTAGAACTAAAAAACAACACCCATGTGGAAGCAAATTATGGGAAATTACAAGAGTTGGGGTAGACTTCAAATTAAAATGCCAAGGCTGTGAACATGTAATAACTTTAGAAAGGCAAAAGGCAATAAAAGTTATTACTAAAATTGAGAAAAAAGCAAATATTAATTAAAAATAAAACGTAAAGTTAAACCAAATTTTAAAAATTATACACTTTAAATTTAGGTTTAATTTTACGTTTTATTTATATATATTTTTCTATTTCATTCCAAACTGAATTTAAGTAAATCTTTTTCTCAGAGGAGAAAGGAAGAAATATATTATCTCCAATTGGATTTAAACTTTTTTGAATATTTGCTACAAAATCATTAACTTTAGTTGGGGCAATTTTATCAGCTTTATTAGCCAAAACAATAAATGGAAGTTTGCAACGTATGACATAATCATACATTAATCTATCATTTGCAGTAGGCTCATGTCTTATATCGACTAAAAAGATAATTAAAGAAATTTCTTGTCTGTGGAAAAGGTAATCTTCTATGAATTTCCCAACTTGTTCTTGTTCTGCTTTAGACATTTTGCTATAACCATAACCAGGTAAATCAACAAAATAAAACTGTTCATCTATATTATAAAAATTAATTTGGCGAGTTTTACCAGGCTCGCTACTAGTCCTAGCAAGTCTTTTTCTATTAATCATGCAATTAATAAAACTAGATTTACCAACATTAGATTTACCAACTAAAACAATTTCAGGCAAACCATTTTTAGGATACTGTGCAGGTTTTACAGCAGATATCTCAAATTTTGGATTTTTTACTATCATAAATTCTCCTTATTTTTTAGGTTTTATTTTTTCTAAATTTCCCATATATGGTCTTAATACCTTTGGGATAGTTACACTTCCATCTTCATTATAGTTATTTTCAACTAAAGCAATAAGCATACGTGGTGGAGCAACAACTGTATTATTTAAAGTATGGGCAAAGTAATTTCCATTTTCACCCTTAATTCTAATTCCTAATCTACGAGCTTGTGCATCAGTCAAATTTGAGCAACTACCAACTTCAAAATATTTTTTCTGTCTTGGTGACCAAGCTTCAATATCAACGCTTTTGGCTTTTAAATCAGCTAAATCTCCGCTACAACATTCAAGAGTACGAACAGGAATGTCCATGCTTCTAAATAGTTCAACTGTATATGACCACATTTTATCATACCATTCCCAACTTTGATTAGGCTTACATACAACTATCATTTCTTGTTTTTCGAATTGATGTATTCTATAAACACCACGTTCTTCAAGTCCATGTGCGCCTTTTTCTTTTCTAAAACAAGGTGAATAAGAAGTCATCGCATAAGGCAAGTTTTCCTTTTTTAAAAGCTGGTCTTTGAATTTCCCAATCATAGAGTGCTCACTAGTTCCTATTAAATATAGATCTTCACCTTCAATTTTATACATCATAGCATCCATTTCCTCAAAGCTCATAACACCTGTCACAATATCACTACGAATCATATAAGGGGGAATACAATAAGTAAATCCTTTATTTATCATAAAATCTCTAGCATATGTTAAAACAGCAGAATGAAGACGAGCAATATCTCCTGTTAAATAATAAAAACCATTTCCAGCAACGCGTCTTGCACTATCTAAATCTAAACCATCAAGAAATTCCATAATTTCACCATGATATGGAATTTCATAATTAGGAACAAGAGGTTCACCATATTTTTGAAGTTCAACATTTTTGCTATCATTTTCACCAATAGGAACAGATTCATGCATAATATTTGGAATTTTCATCATTCTTAATTTAATTTCTTCAGATAAATTTGTTTCTGTAGCTTCATTTTCTATAAGCTCATCATTTAACTTGTTAACAGCTAGTTTTATATTTTCTGCTTCATCTTTTTGACCATTTTTCATAAGATTTCCAATTTGGCTACTTAGAGTTTTTCTTTTATTTCTAAGTTCATCTCCATGAAGCTTGGCTTCTCTATATTTTATGTCTAGATCCAAAACTTCATCAACTAAAACAAGCTTATGATTTTGAAATTTCTTCTTTATATTTTCTTTAACAATATCTGGGTTTTCTCTTAAAAATTTTATATCTATCACTTTATAACATTCCCTTCTGGTAATTTGAAAATAAAATATGCAATTATTATACATCAAAAGTAAATAAATATCAATAAATTGGAAATAATTTGTATAGTGATTATACAGGAATTTCTTTATTTTAAAATATTAATTTTGACATAGATTTTAAAATAATGAGTATATTTAAACAAAGGAGATAATTTAATGAATGAAGAATATATAAAAGAAAGAAAAATTATAGAGAAAACAGATAAAGACCGTAGAGAAGAATTAGTAAAAAGCATTCTAAATGCAAAAGAGGAGTTAAATCAACTTAATAAAAATTTTGAATATGCAGATAATGATATGATAGATTACTATACTTACCAATTAAAGGCAAATCAGTCTAAACTTGATTATTTAATAAGGTTTGCAAAAAATAAAGGTATTTCTTTAGATATG
>CALXZT010000070.1 GCA_944393315.1 uncultured Clostridia bacterium | reverse complement strand
TGTTTGCTAAATGATAACCTTTTATTGGAAGTTATTGGAAATGTTACAATTTCGTAATATTTCATGAAATTACCCTGTACAACCGCTGATATCTATTGACTTTTTAGAGGTTTAAATGTATAATTTTATACATATAAAACACGTATTAATAGTGCAAGAAAGTATAAAAACACTTTAAAAATTAAATGGGGGAAAATAAAATGTCATATAATTTCAAAGAAATAGAGAAAAGATGGCAACAAAAATGGGAGCAAGAAGGAACATTTAAGGCTAAAAATAATTATGCAAATACAAAAAAATGGTATGGACTTGTAGAATTTCCATATCCATCAGGACAAGGGTTACATGTAGGGCATCCACGTAGTTATACAGCATTAGACATAGTAGCAAGAAAAAGAAGATTACAAGGATATAATGTTTTATATCCAATAGGGTTTGATGCTTTCGGATTGCCAGCAGAAAACTATGCCATAAAAACACATGTACATCCAAGAGTCACAACAGAAAAAAATATAGAACATTTTACTAAACAATTAAAATCATTAGGTTTTTCGTTTGACTGGTCTAGAGTAGTAAATACAACTGACCCAGAATATTACAAATGGACACAATGGATTTTTATTCAATTATACAAAAAAGGTTTAGCATATAAAGCAACAATGCCAATAAACTTTTGCACAGGATGTAAAGTTGGTTTAGCAAACGAAGAAGTAGTAAATGGTGTATGTGAAAGATGCGGAAGCCCAGTTGTACAAAAAGAAAAATCGCAATGGATGCTAAAGATTACACAATATGCTCAAAGATTAATTGATGATTTAGACGATGTAGATTTCTTAGATAAGATAAAAGCTCAACAAATAAATTGGATAGGACGTAGTGAAGGTGCAGAAGTAAAATTCAAAATAGCAGGAACAGAGGAGGAGCTTTTAGTATACACAACAAGACCAGACACATTATTTGGAGCAACCTATATGGTAATTGCACCAGAACATAATATTGTAGAAAAATTAAAAAAGAAAATAACAAATTTAGATGAGTTTGAAGAATATAAATACAAAGCATCTTTAAAATCAGATTTCGAACGTTCAGAAATGAATAAAGAAAAAACAGGAGTAGAAATTAAAGGAATAAAAGCAATCAACCCATTAACAAATAAAGAAATTCCAATATGGATTTCAGACTATGTATTAGGAAGTTATGGAACAGGTGCAATAATGGCAGTTCCAGCACATGATGAAAGAGACTATGCATTTGCCAAAAAGTTTAATTTACCAATAGTTCAAGTTATAGATGGAAAAGAAGCAAACATAGAAAAAGAAGCATTTACAGATGTAGAAACAGGAGTACTAATAAATTCAGATTTCTTAAATGGGATAAATGCAAAAGAAGCAAAGAAAAAGGTTACAGAATATTTAGAAGAAAATAATATAGGAAAACGCAAAGTTAATTACAAACTACGTGATTGGGTATTTTCACGCCAAAGATATTGGGGAGAGCCAATACCAATGGTATATTGTGAAAAATGTGGATGGGTTCCATTAGATGAAAAAGATTTACCACTTACACTTCCAGAAGTTGAAGACTTTGAGCCAGGAGAAAATGGCGAATCACCTTTAGCAAAACAAACAGAGTGGATAAAGACAACATGTCCACATTGTGGTGCATCTGCTACTCGAGAAACAGATACAATGCCTCAATGGGCAGGTTCATCATGGTATTTCCTAAGATATATGGATCCACAAAATAAAGAGGCTTTAGCTTCAAAAGAAGCTCTAAAATATTGGTCACCAATTGATTGGTATAACGGAGGAATGGAGCATACAACACTTCACTTACTATATTCAAGATTTTGGCATAAATTCTTATATGATATTGGAGTAGTTCCAACAAAAGAACCATATGCAAAAAGAACATCACATGGAATGATATTAGGAAGCAATGGGGAAAAAATGTCTAAATCAAAGGGAAATGTAATAAATCCTGATGACATAGTAGATGAATTTGGGGCAGATACATTTAGAGTATATGAAATGTTTATGGGACCATTTGACCAATCAGCAAATTGGTCTATGGAAAGTATACGTGGGTGTCAAAAATTCTTAGACAGAATATGGAATATGCAATCAATGTTAGTAGAAGGAAATACATACACAAAAGAAACAGAAAAAATGATGCATAAAGCAATCAAAAAGATTTCAAATGATATAGAAGAGATGAAATTTAACACATCAGTTTCAACCTTTATGACGATGGTAAATGAATTCTATAAATTAAAACGCATTAATAAAGCAGAATTTAAGACATTTTTAACATTATTAAATCCATTTGCTCCACATATCACAGAAGAGTTAAACAGACTAATAGGATTTAAAGAAGAGATTTCTACATATGCATGGCCAGAATATGATGAAGCAAAAACAATTGATGATGAGATAGAAATACCAGTCCAAATCAGTGGAAAGCTAAAAGCAACTATTAAAATTGCTTTAGATGAGGAAGAAGCTAGTGTAAAGGAAAAAGTGCATACAGCAATAGCTGAATTAATAAAAGATAAAACAATCATAAAAGAGATATATGTAAAAAATAAAATTTACAATGTTGTTGTAAAATAGAAATAGTAGGCTCAAAATATATAGAGCCTATTATTTTTTAAAAAGATATATTATTTTCATATAAAAACTAAAAAAACACTTGTATATAAATCTAAAAATATATTATACTAATAAATAGTGAAAATATAGTAATTTTTGAACAAAAAATACTTAGAAAGGAAGAAAAACATGAAAATAAAAAAACAAGAAATAAAAAGTGGAATAAAACTTCATACAATAAACACAAATAGATTTAAGACAAACTTAGTGGCAGTATTTTTAGCTATACCAATAACAAGAGAAAACGTAACATTTAATTCAGTATTAACCTCTGTATTAAGAAGAGGAACTAAAAACATGCCAACGCAAGAACAAGTAAGCAAAGAGCTAGAAAACATGTATGGGGCAAGTTTTGATTGTGGAATTGACAAAACAGGAGATAATCACATATTAAAATTCTATTTAGAATCAATTAATGATAAATTTCTTCCACAAACTGGAGAGAAGATGTTAAAACAATCTATTGAAAAATTACTTGAAATTGTATTTAATCCATTAGTCGAAAATGGAAAATTCAAAGAAGAATATGTAGAACAAGAAAAAAACAATGTTCAAAGAAGAATTGAAGGAAAAATAGATAATAAAGCAAAATATGCAATTGAAAGATGTATAGAAGAAATGTACAAAGAACAACCATATGGGTTATATAGATATGGATATGCAGAAGATTTAAGTAAAATAAATGCTAGTAATCTATATAAATATTACCAAGAGTTAATAAATACCTGCAAAATAGATATTTTTGTTTCTGGAAAAATTGACTCTGACATATCAAATATTTTAGAAGAAAATGAAAATATAAAAAATCTAAATCCAAGAGAACCAAAATATGTACAAACAGCAACTATTAGAAAAATAAATACACAGGAAAAAGAAGTATCTGAATCAATGGATGTAACTCAAGGAAAACTTATCATAGGAATGGATATCAATATTGAAGATGAAAAGCAAAAATATAAAGTAAGTGTATATAATGCACTTTTAGGGGGATCAGCAACTTCAAAATTATTCCAAGAGGTACGCGAAAAAGCTAGTTTAGCATATAGCGCAAGTTCTAATTTTATACGACATAAGGGAAATATTATTATAAGTTGTGGAATTGAAATAAAAAATTATGATAAAACATTAGGAATAATAAGAAAGCAATTAGAAGATATGAAGGCAGGTAACTTTACAGATGAGGAATTAGAAAATAGTAAAAAGGGAATTATATCAGCAATAAAAGGAATTGAAGATGAACAAGATACAGAAATAACTTACTATTTTGGACAAGAATTATCTGGAAATGAAGTTAGCACGAAGCAATATATAGAAGCTATTGCACAAGTATCAAGAAAAGATGTAATAAATGTTGCAAATTCAGTAAGTATAAATACAATTTACTTCTTAAAGGACTAAAATTTACAAGAAAGGAAAGGTTTCAAGATGCAATTAATAGAAAACTTAAAATTAGAAGAAAAAGTATATAAAGAAAAGTTAGAAAATGGTATGACAGTATTGATAATACCAAGAGAAAATACACAAAAAAAATATGTAATATGGGGAACTCACTATGGCTCAAATGAAAGTAAATTTATAGTTCCAGGAGAAAAAGAGGCAACAGAAGTTCCAAAAGGTGTAGCACATTTTTTAGAACACAAAATGTTTGAACAAGAAAATGGTACAAATAGCTTAGATGTTTTAACAGCATTAGGAGTTGAGGCAAATGCATACACGACAAATGATCATACGGCATATTTATTTGAGTGTACAGATAAATTCTATGAAGCTCTAGATGAGTTAATGGATTATGTACAACACCCATATTTTACAGATGAGAATGTCGAAAAAGAGAAGGGAATAATAGGTCAGGAAATAATGATGTATGACGATTATCCAGAATGGAGGGTATATTTAAATACACTAGAGGCTATGTACCATAATCATCCAGTAAAGCTTGATATCACTGGTACAATAGAAACAATAAGTCATATAAATAAAGAGGTTTTATATAAATGTTATAATACTTTTTACAATCCATCAAATATGGTACTAGTAGTATGTGGAGATTTTAAACCTGACGAGATTTTAGAAGAAATTAAAAAAAGATTACTTCCAAAAGAAGCGACAGGAGAAATAAAAAGAATATATCCGAAAGAGCCAAATGGAGTAGTAAAAAACTATGTAGAGCAAAAAATGGAAGTAAGTATGCCATTATTTACAATTGGAATAAAAGATATACCATCTGAGGAAAAGGTTAAAAAGCATATAGCAATAGAAGTACTACTAAATATGCTATTAGGAAGAAGTTCAAAATTATATAAAAAATTATATAATGAAGGTATAATTTTGGCGCAACCAAGCTTAGAATATGAATTTACAGATGATTATGCACATGTTTTAATTACAGGAAAAGCGACTGCTCCAGAGAAAGTATTTGAGAGTTTAAAAAAAGAAGTTGCATACCTTAAACAAAATGGACTAAATGAGAATGAATTTAGTAGAATAAAAAAGATGATATATGGAGGCTATGTAAAAGAGTATAATGATGTTGCAGAAACGGCCAGAATGTTTTTAGCTGATTTCTTCAAAGGAATTAATAGCTTTGATTATATTGACGAAATTGAAAGTGTAAAACCTGAATATGGACTTCAGGTTCTAACAGAAACATTCAACGATAACAACATGGTATTATCTGTAGTAAAGAAATAATAAAATATATTAGAGTATATTTTAGAGGATTTAATAACTCTAAATATGTACTTTTAACATTAAATTTTCTATTTTTCTTAAAGTGTAGCAGATAGCTTATGTAATTTTATATCTAAGTCTGAAAATATAGATGTAAAAGTGTCATAAAACATAGTATTAAGGCAAAAAATGTCATACGATATTTGCAAAAAATGGTAAAATATGCTTGACTACATTGTAAAATTATGGTATTTTATAGATGTACAAAAGATAAATATGGGAAAAGGAGAGATGCGAAATGTTAAATGATGAAATATGTAAGTTAAGAGAAAAACTAAATAATAGCATTGCATCTGGTGAAGACTATAGCGTCATATATAAGACAAGTGTAGAACTAGATGAGTTAATAGCAGAGTATTACAGACGCCAAAAGGAGCGTTCCAAGCTCAGATTAAGTATATGTTGTTAAGAAAATAAAATAAAAAAGTGAGGAAATATTATAATTTTAGTATTTCCTCATTTTTGCAAAATTTAAATTTCTATTTTTTTATTAAAAGTTTTTTTATACCATTTATTTAACTGATACCTATTTTTAAAAATTAGTATTTTTTCTTTATTTAAATTTTCTATACATTTTAAAATATATTTTCTTTTATTTTTTCTCCATTTTAGCACAAAAAAGAAAAACTCTTTATTCATTCTTTCCTTGCAACCGGGAATTTCACTTTTTTCTTTTCCAAAGTTTTTTAGCCATCTAGTTATGACTCCTTTTATTTGGGACATAGATGAATAATCTAAATAAATTACTAAGTCTGATACTCTTAGTCTTTGTTCTAATGTAGAACGATATGTACCATCAATTATCCATTTGGCTTCAATTATTTTTGACTGGATAATTAAATCTCTTTCTTTTTTATCTCGTTCTTCCCAGTTTTCAAAATAATTAAACCCATCTAAATGATAAACAGGTAGATTTAATTGTTTTCCTAGATTATTGGAAAGTGTTGTTTTACCAGTTCCACTTCCACCAATTATACTTATTCTATTCATAAATATTCCCCTTTTTCAATATAAAAAGAATAAAAGCTTGAAAAACATTGATATTTCAAAGCTTTGAGAATTTTGATGGAGCAAATCACATACAAGTTACGAACTTTCTTGTTCTCTTTCTAAACAATAATTCTATTATACATAACTTGATATTGTATTGCAATAATAATAAACAAAATTCAGAAAAAAAGAGTAAATCAAATTTTATAATCAGCATTTCATATTTTTACTGGTAATATATGGTAACTGTCTGTTTA
>CALXZT010000069.1 GCA_944393315.1 uncultured Clostridia bacterium | reverse complement strand
GATCCCTTTGCAGCTAGTTCTGGGGAAACAGTTAATGGAAACGATTTTGACATATCATCTGATGACGATTTGCCATTTTAATCAAGAAAATATGAAAAATAAATATAAGGAGGCATATCTTGGAAGATGATGAAGAAATAATTGAATGTTTTTTGACGATATATCCAAAAGAAAAAATAATTTATCTAGGTGAACCTTGTAGTTCAGGTTGTAAATATTCTTATAAGAATTTCAACGATTTAATTAGAAAAGTAAAATTTTATTTTGGATTATATCACAAAGATAAACTAAAAAATATGAGAAAGTAGAGCTTATTCTACTTTCTTACTTTATTTTATGGAGGAAAAAATGCAAAGTGTAATTAGCTATAAAGATAGAGGAAATTATGGAGATTCAAAATACAGAGGTAATTGTTCTGGATATGTTATAAAAGATTTAATATCACAATTTTATCCTAATTCCAAGCCTAAAAAATTTATCGAAATATTTTCGGGGGGAGGAACAGGAAAGGATGTAGCAATAGAACTAGGAATAAGCAATAGTTTACATTTAGACCTAAATAATGGTTGGGATGCACTAATTGATGAAATACCATCAGGTTCTGATTTTATATTTAGCCATCCTCCATATTGGAACATTATAAGCTATGAAAAACAAAGAGGAAAATTTGAAAAAAATGATCTGTCTAATAATATGAACTATGAAGAATTTATACAAAAATTAAATTTAGTTAATGAAAAAATATATCATAGTTTAGTAAATGGAGGTAGACACGCTACACTAATTGGAGATATTAGAAAAAATGGTAAATATTATAGCATACTAAAAGATATGACTTGGTTTGGAGAACTAGAAAGCCATATTATAAAAATACAGCATAATTGCTTATCTAATAATAAGATTTACAGTAATAATTCTTTTATTGCAATTAAACATGAACATATTTTAGTATTTAAAAAAGATAAGATATGGTTATTTAATTTTAAAGTTACTGAAACCAGAAAAGAAAATATTATGAATGCAACTAATATCACCTGGAGAGATTTAATACAAGCTACCATAGAATTTTTTAATAATAAGGCATCTGTAGATGAAATTTATAATATTTTAATTAAGTCTAAAAAAGCAAAAAATAATAATCATGTAAGAGAAAAAATTAGACAGACATTAAATGAAAATGCCAATTTCTATAAAGAACAGGAATACTGGTATTTAAAATTATGTTAGGAGGAAAATATAGTGGAAAAAGATATATTTTTAAAAATCTATACAAAAGATAATAATAATATTTTAGTTTTAGAAGGAAAAGGAAAAATAAGTGAAGACAGTTATTTTCCTCACGGAAGCGTTATAGGTTCAGGAGTAACAGGCAAAGAACACATTTCAATAACTGAAGATGCAAAAAAGTTGTTTAAAAAAATAATAATGGAATCAGAAAAAACAGGAGATGATTTAACTTGTTTAGATATTTGTAAAGTAAAAAATGGAAGAATCCATATTTCTTGGTTAGGAAAAAGAAAAGAAGAAATAGATGTAAGAAAATTAAATGAAACAGGATTCTTTATAGGAACAGGAGAAGGTTTTCCGAATTTAAGTTTATTAGATGAATTATCAGAATAAAATATTGTTTTAAGCTTTAAAAAGAGGAATATATTAAACTTTATGAAGACAAAGGATATATTACTATATTAGGTTGAAATATATAATTAAGGGGGAAAAATTATGTTAGATGGAATAAAAAATTTTATAAATGAAGCAAATAAAATAATAAGAAAAGAAACTAGAAAAATAAATTCACTACATAGAGAAATAAATGAATATGAAACATTAATTTATGTAATAGGAAAGACAGAAGCATCAGGACAAGTTTTATATTATAAAGAAAAAATAAATCAATGTTATGCAAAAATAGATATTTGCTTGGAAAATATAAATAATAGTAGAGATAGAATTACTACAATGAGAATGGTAGATAATATTATAAAAAGAGGTGAAAAAAGTGCCTAAAAATAAAATTAATTATGATAAATTATTAGATGGAGTTCAAGAGGTTATCCAAAGAGGCGATTACATAGAATTTTTAAAGGCTATAAAAACATTAAAAAATGATTATAGTTTAAGAAACACTATTTTAGTCTATTCACAATTTCCTAGAGCAAAATATGTCAAAGGTTTCGTGGATTGGAATAAATTAGGTAGAGGTGTAAAAAAGAATCCTAGAACAATATATATCTATGCACCAATAAAGTATAAAAAGAAAAGAGTAATCGAAGGTCAGCAAAATGTAAAAGGAAAAGAAGAAAAAGAAAGAGATAATAGTGGAACAATAGAAATAATAGAAGGACTAACATATAAAAGAATTGCAGTTTATGATATTAGCAATACTTATGTGAAAAAGGGAGTAAAAAGAATACCTATACTTGATGATGTGATTAATAATAATACAACAAAAGATATATATAATATTTTACTTAAAATTTCACCAGTTAATGTTGTAATAAGAGATGATCTTGGAATGACAAAAGGAGTTTATAGTAAAAAGAGAAAAGTAATTGAATTAAATGCAAATTTATCTCAAGATGATAAAACTTCAGTATTAATACATGAATTATGTCATTGTTTATATGATGATTTTGCTTATGAAAAAGAAAGAGATATGAGTGAAATATTTGTTGAATCAGTAGCTTTTTTAGTTGCTGATTATTTTAATTTTGATACTGGAATATGTAGCTTTGGTTATATAACTAATTGGGCAAAAGGAGATATAAGAAAATTTATGAGTATAGCCAACAAGATTAAGGAGACAGCTGATCAATTTATACAGTTAATAAAAGATAATGAATTTGAACAAGAGAAAATTAGTGCATAGTATAGGAGGCATTGAAAAATGAAGCAGCAAGAAATTTTAGAAAAAACAAGTATCATTAATGTAAAGAATAAATTAAATTTAAAAGAAACTTTTTCTACAAAGGACACTATATTTGTAAAGTGTCCTTTTTGCTCTGATAATGGTGCTATGAAATTAAATACTACAGAAAATAGTTATATCTGTAAAAACTGTGGTGCTAAAGGATATGCAATAGGATTATATGCAAAAAACAAATATATGACAAATCGTAGAGCTTATGAAAGTTTATTACAAGAAGATGCTGATTTAAGTAATAACTTAAAAACTGCCATTATAACAAGCACAAGAAAAAATGATGAAGAACTGGATATTATATATCAATCTTTTTTAGAAAATTTGGATTTAAAGTCAGAGCATATTATGGAGTTATTAAGATATGGATTTTCTATGGAGGATATTGAAAGAATCGGCTTTAAATCAATTCCAATTCAAGAAAAAGATAGAATAAATATATGTAATAAATTAATAAAAGATGATTTTGATTTAGAAGGAACACCAGGATTTTTTAAAGATAGAAAATTTAGATGGAATTTTAAAGCACATAAAGGTATTTTAATCCCAATAAAAGAAAATCATAGAATTATTGCTTTACGAATTCATTTAGAAGATATTTATAATACTGATACTACTGACATTTGGTTTAGTAGTAGTCAAGACTGTAATGGATCTAAAACTTTAAATAATATAATGTTTCTATATCCAGAAGAAAATGCTATTCAATTTATGAACGATACTGGCACTAAAGATATTATTATTGTTTCAGAAATGATATTAGCATATAAAATACATCTTTATTTTAGAAACAATATAGTCATTGGAGTTCCAAATGTAATTTCCAAAAAGGAATTGCAGAAATTGAAAAGAATTCAAAAAGTAAATGATGTTCATGTTGTGATGGATAAGCATACAGTTTTGCATAATTCAGAGAATTTGTTAGAAAATTTATACAAACTGTATCCTAGAAGAAAAATTAAATTACATTTTTCTTTAAAAGATGGAGAAATACCAAGTAGCATAGAAAATTTAAATAATTATATCGATATTCAAGAAAATATTGCGTAGAAAGGAATCAAAAATGGATAAAAATAAAAAAGAAAAATATTCTATGGATGATGAAGACTTAAAAGCATTAAAGAAAAGCATAGAATATGTTAAAAAATTAGATTTATTTAATAAATCTAATAAGGATATTAAAACAAAAAAGTTAAATAAAGTAGCTTAAATATGAAGTGGCCATTAGGCTACTTCATAAATTAAAAAAAGGAGAGAAAAATTATGTTAGGAAAAATTAAAGAAAAAAATTTAGGAAATAAAATAAAAAATATGTTATTAAAAAGAGGTTTCATAGTAGATATGGATATTTCTAAAAAAACAGGAAGTGTTTACTTAAAAGTAGATAACGGAGCTTGTGGATCTATAAGAATCAGTAACCATAGAAATGATAAAACAAAATGCAAATATAATATGATTAAAGATTATTCTGGAAAAAGAAGTGATATTTTATATGGTCAAATGAAAAAATTTTACAACTACAAAATGGTAGGAAGACTAATAACAGATTTAGAAATTGAAAGATCCAACAAAATAATACAATATGGATATAGTAATTATAAAAAGACAAGAGATAAAGAGCTTTTTAATGATTATTATATTTATAAACAAGTTGCATAGGAGGGAAATAATATGATTGAATATGAAGAACTAAATGAAGATGAAAAAAGAATTTTAAGAGAAAAATTAAATATTGGAAGGATGAGTAGATATTATTTAGAAGACAACGATATAGTGATTATGGGAGAAAAGGAACTTTTGGAATATATCTATTTAGATGATATAAAAAAAGTAAAAGATGCCATAAACTTTATAAATAGAATAATGCCTTATGAAACAAATGATAGTGATACAAATAAAACTATTAGACAAATAATATTAGAGAAAAATTCTAAAGTTATTAGATTAAGTGATAGAGCTTATGCGTATAAAGATTAAGACAAAAAGGTGCAGGTAAAAATACTTGCATCTTTTTTTAAATATAAGGAGGAAAAGATGAAACAATTTAGATTTGAGGAAAATTTGAAAAATATAAATGATGTAAAAAATGCAGATATAATATTTTTTTCTGTAAGTAAAAGAGAACTATTAAATAAAGACTATACCAGAATTGAAAACAATATAAGAGTATTGAATAATGCAGGAAAATTAGCTAAAGGAAAAATTATGTTAACTTTTGATGGATTTGATTTTGATAAAAGAGAAATATATGAAATTCCAGAAGTTAGAGATTATGTTAAAAATATATGGAATAGATGTAAACATATATTTTATTTTTTAACAGGTTTAGATAACAATAGAGCTATTATTTTTGCTTGTTTAAATGACTATGAATGTTTTTACAGAATTAATGATAAAGAAAAACAACTTCATATTATTTATAATAAGGAAATAAAAGATAAAACAATAGATGAAATGATTAAGTTTGGAATAAAAATAGATGATGTAGAAGATGTAAGGAGAATAATATTTACATTCATTTAGGAAAGGGGTATATAATGGAAACAAAAATTGTAAATACATGGCTAATAGAAAATAATAAATTAGTCAATAAAAATAAAAAAGTATCAAGTATAAAATATAAAGATTTAGAATTATATTTTCTAAAACATAATCAGGATATGGGGCAAGATATGGTATCACTTATAATTAAAGATAAAAATAACATTTATTGGGACTTTAATATAATACATTTTAACTTAAATAATTTTGAAAATGTCGTCTTAAATGGTGAAAAAGGAATGGATGAGATTTATTGCCAAAATATTTACGAAAAATTAAAGGCGTTTAATTTAGAAGAATATTTTAAGGGAAAAATAAAAAATAATAGGTATTTTAATATGTGCGAATTACGATATATTTTACAATTTCATAAAGAACTATATGATTCAGCATTAAAGTCAAGGGAAGCAGTAATAGAAAAAAATAGAAAGATAAGTGCAGCATATCAAAAAGAAATGGAATTAAAAGAACAAGAATATAGAAAGCAAATAGATAAAAACTTTCAAGAAGACCTAAAAGCCACTATAGAAAAAATATTAGAAGGAAAATATGCTAAAAGTATTGATTTGAAATTTTATAAGAATAATGATGATGAACCTACTATACAAAATTGCTTTTTATATTTAGCAGAAAAATATGATGTTAAAATACCACTTGCTACAAAAGGATTTATAAATAATAAATTAGAAAGTTACAATTTTAAAGAAGAAAAATATTTTAAAAACGATCCAAAAAGTAAGGGAAGTTCAAAAATATTTGATTATTTCAGAGAACTTTACACAAAAATAAAAAAAGAATATGAATAAAAGCAAAAAAGAATATCCTTAAATAAAGTCATAAGGATATTCTTTTATCTATTTTTTCTTTTTGTTTTGCAAAGTATTTAAGAAATTAATATTATTATCTATAATTGAACGATATTCGGAAGATAACTCATTATATCCAACAATATTAGGGCATTTGTCATTAGCATTTGATAAATCAATAGCTTTTAGATAAACACCATAAAGATCATTAAGAGTTATGTCATATAAATTGCATAATTCTATTAGTAAATCAATACTTCCTAAAGTACGATTTGTTTCTAATTGACCAATATAACGACTTGAACAATCAACTTGTTCTGCTACTTCTTCTTGAGTAAGTTTCTTTGCAATTCTTGCATTTTGTAAGACACTTCCAATTTCTATGTTAAATTTATTTTTTCTTCTCATAAAACAATTCACCCTTTATAAAATAGCAAAATAAGGGAATATTTTACAGGAAATAATAAAATCAATAAGAAATAATAAAAACATTTTT
>CALXZT010000068.1 GCA_944393315.1 uncultured Clostridia bacterium | reverse complement strand
TATCATATATATTTTTTACTGGTAATGAAACAAGTTCATTTGGAGAATTTACTAAAGGACTATTACTAGGATTATCAATAGGTACTAATTTAGTAGGAATAATATTATCAATTATTTATGTAGCAAAAGAGAAAAAAGAAAAAGAATAAATTTTCGATAAAATTTGGAGGTGAGAAGATGTATAAAACAGTTGTTATAGGTTATTTACCAAAGGCAGATGATATGGCACAAAAAGTAGAAGAAAAAGCGAATGAAATGTTAGAAAATGGCTATGAATTAGTTACTATGTCGATTACAGGAACAGCAAAAGCAATTTTAGTATTTAAAAAATAAGGAGCTTCTATAAGAAGTTTTTGAAAAAGCAAAAATCTTTCATTTAAGAGGTGGAATGAAAATGCAAACTATAATTTTAGCTAGTAATAATAAAAATAAATTAAAAGAAATTTTAGAAAAATTGAAACAATTTAATATAAATGTTATTTCTCAAAGTGAAGCAGGATATGATATTGAAGCAGAAGAAACGGGGAGAACTCTTGAGGAAAATGCAATACTTAAAGCAGAGGCAATTTATAAACTTTCTGGTATGCCAGTTATAGCAGATGATAGTGGACTTGAAATAGATGCATTAAATGGTGAACCAGGAGTTTATTCTAAAAGATATGCAGGAGAACATGCAACAAATAAAGATAAAATAGAAAAAATTTTAAATTTATTAAAGGATGTAGAAGACAACAAAAGAATAGCAAGATTTAAATGTGAAATTTGTTACATAGATAAAAATGGAAAAAAACACATTTTTGAAGGAATATGTGAAGGAAAAATAACATATGAACCACGTGGAGAAACAGGTTTTGCTTATGATCCAATATTTTTATATGACACAAGAACATTTGCAGAAATGTCACTAGAAGAAAAAAATAAAATTAGCCATAGAGGAAAAGCTGTAAATAAACTAGTAGAGTATTTATCAGAAAATGCAGATTAGTTTTGCAAGGAGGTCTCCTATGAAAGATGAAATTACTAACCAAGAAAATAATAATACAAGAAAACTTTAGTATCAAAGGAGTTAAGAAAATGAATAAGGAAAAAGTTATAATAATAGGAGCGGGGCCAGCAGGTTTAACAGCAGGGTATGAATTATTAAAAGATACTAACAAGTATGAAGTCATAATATTAGAAGAAAGCCAAGAGATAGGAGGAATTTCTAAAACTGTTAAATATAATGGAAATAGAATGGATATTGGAGGACACAGATTCTTTTCTAAGGATAAAAAAGTCATGGATTTTTGGAAAGAACTTATGCCAATCCAAGGTGAAAATTCATTTGACGATGAAAAATTAGGAAGAAAAAAGCCTTTAAAACATGGAGGACCAAATCCCAACGAAGAAAATAGAGTTATGCTCATTAGAAATCGAGTTTCTAGAATCTACTACTTAAAAAAGTTTTTTGACTATCCAGTATCAATGAAAAAAGAAACATTTTTAAATTTAGGATTAGTTAGAACAATAAAAGCAGGATGTAGTTATATAAAAACGATTTTCATTAAGAAAGAAGAGACATCTTTAGAAAACTTTTATATAAATAGATTTGGAAAAGTACTGTATGGAATGTTTTTTGAAAAATATACTGAGAAATTATGGGGAAGACCCCCATCACAAATCTCAGCGGATTGGGGAGCACAAAGAGTAAAAGGATTATCTATAAAAGCAGTTATTAGTGATATATTATCCAAAGTATTCAAAAAAAAGAACAGGAAAGTCGAAACCTCTTTAATAGAAGAATTTTGGTATCCAAAATATGGGCCAGGGCAACTATGGGAAAATTTATCACAAGAATTTGAAAAATTGGGAGGCAAAATAAAAAAAGGATATACAGTAAAAAATATAAATATAAAAGATAATAAAGTAATTAGTGTCGAATGTATAACTGGTGAAGGAAAAAAAGAAATAGTAGGAGACATATTTATATCTTCAATGCCTATAAAGGATTTAGTTGAGGGATTTAAAGGTGAAACAGTTCCAAAAGAATATTTAGAAATTGCTTTAGGACTTCCATATAGAGATTTTATGACGGTTGGACTCCTAGTAAAAAAACTAGAAATAGAAAATAAAACAAAAATAAAAACACTAGGAAATATTGTTCCAGATTGTTGGATCTACGTCCAAGAGCCTGACGTAAAATTAGGAAGAATACAAATATTTAATAATTGGTCGCCATATATGCTTGAAAATCCTGAAGAAAATGTATGGATTGGGTTAGAATATTTCTGCAATGAAGGTGATTCGTACTGGAATATGAGTGATGAAGAATTTATTAAATTTGCTATAGACGAATTAGAAAAAATAGGAGTAATAAATAGAAAAAATGTATTAGATGCACATAGAGAAAGAGTAAAAAAAGCATATCCAGCTTATTTTGATACTTATTCTAGAATGGATGAATTAATAAATTATCTAAATACTTTTGATAATTTATATTGTGTAGGCAGAAATGGACAACATAGGTATAACAATATGGATCACTCTATGGTAACAGCATTTGAGGCAGTAAAAAATATAAAGAAAAATATTAAAACAAAAGAAAATATCTGGAATGTGAACACAGAAAAAGAATACCATGAAGCGAAAGGATGAACAAATGAAAAAAGACTTTTTAAAGAAAATTGATAATAATAAAATATGGATAATATTGGTTATTATTTTTTGTGTTAGATTATTAATCTACAATTTCTATAGTGATTTTTCTATATACCCAGACACATCATCTTATGTAAATTTCGACTCAAACATATTAAAAGGAGAAGTAGATGAATTTAGAACTCCTATTTATCCATATATAATAAAATTTGTATCTCTTTTTAGTAATAATCAGCAAGTAATGTATAGAAATCTTACAATCTTACAAGAAATTGTATCTATAATAAGCGTAGTAGTACTTTATAAGACGTTAGAAAAGAAACTAAAAAATCAGAATGTAAATTATATAGTGACAATAATTTACGCTTGTTTACCATCAATATTTACATATAATAGAGTCATTCTTACAGAGTCTTTATCTATTAGTTTATTTATGATATATTTTTGTCTAATTATAAAATATATAACAGAACCAACTAACAAAACAACAATATTGATAGGATTATTTTCTGTGTTATTAATAATGCTAAGACCATCTTTCATATATTTAATAGTTGCATTAGCTATAATATTTTTACTAATTTTTATATGTAAAAAACAAAATAAGAAGCAGGCAATATTAGGAGGAATTGTTTTAATAGGTATTATAGGTATTATATTAGACTATTGCTATATAAATAAAAGGCAAAATGATATTTTTGCAATATCAAATGTAACACAGATAAATCAATTAGACACTGTAATTGAAATGCAAATTTATAATACAGGAGACAAACAAGACAAAGGAATAATAGATATAATTGAACAAAAATTAGATGGAGATGCTCAAATATGGTATAGAGCAACAACAGATAAAATTATGGCTGAATACACACCAGAACAAATAGATGAATATTTGAAAAGATGTGTAAAAAATAATTTTTCTACCTATATAAAAAGAACATTAGAAAAGGTAGTAATGATAGCATTAGAACCTTGTAATCAAATTTATTTAATGACACAAAGTATAAATGTAATACAATCAAGAATAAATTTTATAACTATATATATATACGTAGTATTAGATGCTATATATGTATTAGTAGAAATTATCAAAAACAAGAGAATTCCTATAGTACAGTTTACTATGCTCATAATTATACTAGGACAACTTGCAACAATTATATTAGGTGCTCAAGCAGAATATTCTAGACTTTTTGCACCAGCTTTACCAATTGTAATAATATCTATTGCATGGCAGATAGATAGAATGTTAGAATCAAGAAAATTTAATCATATTACAAAAAATAATTGAAAATAAAACTAACTTTATATATAATTTAGATTATAAAAAGTAAAAGGAGGAACAAAAATGCAAGTAGTAGGAACAATGTTTTTTAAAGATAAAAAATTATTAATTGATAAACCAAGAAAGAGAGCTACATATCAAATGATTGGTGGAAAAGTCGAAGAAGGAGAAACACCGTTGCAAGCAGCAATAAGAGAATGCCACGAAGAATTAGGAGAAAAAGCAAAATTTGAGCCAGCAAATTTCAAATTAATAATGGATTTTGATGAAATAGCCACAAGTGATCCAAACATAAAAATACATTTCTTTGTGTATCAATACCTAGGAGAGTTAAATGGAGAACTAACAACATCAGATGAAATAGAAAAATTTTTATGGTATGAGTCAAGCTTAGGAAATGACATATTATCAAATACACTAAAAAACGAGGTAATACCATATTGTTTAAAAAACAATTTGATAAAATAAGTGTAAAAGAAAGGATTAAGGGATAATATGTATAGCAAACCAATATTTTTAGAGCCAGAATTTAAAGATTATATATGGGGAGGACAAAAACTAAAAAACATATATAAAAAGAATGTGAAAAATGAGGAATGCACAGCAGAAAGTTGGGAAATATCAACGAATAAAAATGGTGAGTCCACAATAAAAAATGACAAATACCGTGGAAAAACTCTAACAGAATTATTTAATGATTTAGCACTAAGAAAAGAAATATTTGGTAGTAAGTGTAATAATTTGCAAGAATTTCCAATATTAATAAAATTTATAGATGCAAATAATAGCTTATCAGTACAAGTACATCCAGATAATGAGTATGCTTTAAAAAATGAAAATTCTCAAGGAAAAACAGAAATGTGGTATATATTAGACTGTGAACCAGGGGCACAAATTATATGTGGAGTAAAACCTGGAGTGGACAAAGATACTTTAAAAAAGTACATAAATTCTGAAAAAATATCAAACTGTTTAAATTATATTGATGTAAAAAAAGGAGACGCAATTTATATTCCTTCTGGAACAATACATGCTTTACTAGGTAAAACTTTAGTTGCTGAGGTTCAACAAAATAGTAATATTACATATCGCGTATATGATTGGGGAAGAGTGGGAAAAGATGGAAAACCAAGAGATCTTCATATAAAAAAAGCATTAGATGTTATAAACATAGAAAATACACCTCAAATTAAAAATATTGGAAACAATGAAATAAAGATTAATATAGTAAAATCTGAATTTTTTACAACAAATAAAATAAATGTAAAAAATGAAGTAGTTGAGAATAAAGCAGGAGAATCTTTTATAGCAGTTAATGTAATTGAAGGAAATGGAAAATTAGAAATAGAAAATAATAAATACAAAATAACAAAAGGAGACAGTTTTATTATTCCGGCATGTGTAAAACAATACAAAATTCAAGGAAACTTAGAACTATTGGAGTCTTATATATAAATATTTTCAACCAGACATAATGCATGAGTGTTGTTGTTAACACCAGTTTTTGAAAAATATTGATACTCTTGAAAATACATATTGTTATTGATTTTGTATCAAAAGTATAAAAAAACACACCTTATTGATACAAAATCGGTAAAAAAAATTAAAAAACATAGATTTTTTTAAAAAATGTGAAACAAATTCAAAGGAAAACACAATAAAACTTGTAAAATGCAAGAAAATGTGGTATTATTAACATAATGACAAAAGTCATGTTGAAACCAAAATTGGAACATAGGAGGAATAACTATTGAGAAAGGACGGTTCGTAAATATGGATGGCTATGAGTGTCGCGACATTATAATAGAGGCTGAACCTAGTAGTGGCATACGCTTCGGGGTGTATATTCAAGACGATGGGACGATTATCATTAGACCTAGGAATACTATCATATCCGGGGTTTGCTCTGCCAACTATGCAAATCCGCTCGAGGTGCATATTCCAAACGATGAGATGATTATCATTAGACCTAGGAATACTATCATATCCGGGGTTTGCTCTGCCAACTATGCAAATCCGCCGATACCGCAGAATTATAAATATTCCTGCGGAGAATGGAACAACGGATTTGTAATTGAAAGATGTTCTGATAAAAGCCAGTTTGTATGGATTCCTGTTGGAAGTCTCGACTCTGACGGAACCCTTGATGGAGAACATTTTTCGGAAAAATTTGGCAGACTAAATTTCATGAACGAGAAATTTTCAGATGATGCATTCAATGAACCTTTAAAAGGTGAACTGCTTGAACAACTTGAAAGTGTCAAAAAATATGGGGGATTTTATTTTTCTTGTCATAACATTTCCAAGAGTTCAGCAGGAAAACCGCAGTCGGTAGAAAGAGTGAGGCCGTGGGTAAACATCAATTTTTATGATGCCAAGAAGATTGCATCCACTATCGAAGACGGTGAAGCAGTTAAAAGTCATCTGCCTTTTGGTGCTGAATATGATTCGGTATTGAGATGGTTTCGCAAAACGAACGTTAGAACTCTTCTTCAAATTGCAGAGGACTCTACTGAATGGGGAAAGTATCGTAATTCGGGATTGTTGAAAATACTTAAAACAAGAAGAACAAAAGAATATCGTACGAATAACATCTGCAACTTGGCAGGTAATTTGAGTGAATGGACACAAGAACAGTACCAAAGTTATTATCGTGTTATCCGCGGTGGCTCTTACCGCAGTTTGGGTTACAATTATCCTGTCGCCTATCGCGGTTACGGCTATCCTGGTTACCGCTATGACAACACTGGTTTTCGTGCCGCGCTTTATATTAAGTAGCACTGACCACTGTAAAATTCCTTTGAATTGTATCCAAGCACAGAGGGAGAGAACTTTGAAATTTCAGAGTTCCTCCTTCTTTTTTATATATTTTTTAATAGGAGTTGATATAAAGA
>CALXZT010000067.1 GCA_944393315.1 uncultured Clostridia bacterium | reverse complement strand
CCAGATTGCTGGAATTTCATTCCAAGACTAAATTCCAGTTTTAGGACAAATCTGGAATTTACTTTTAAACTTAAAGCCTATATTATAGTCTCTTCCTCATATATTGTCAAATTTTGTAAAATATGTTATAATATTTAAGGGGAGATTTTTATGTGGTTTTTAGTAATACTATACATATTAGTAACAATATTATGGCCTATCATTGAAAAAAAAATAGAAAATATAGACAGTAATTTAGAAAATATAAATTATAACGAAAAATATATAAAAAAAGACTATTTACTAACTAAAACAGAATTAAAATTTTACAAGTCATTGAAACAAATAACTGATGAATTAAACCTAGTTATCTGTCCTCAAGTTACCTTATATCAAATTGTACAGAATAAAAACTTTAAAGACTTTAATAAAATACAAAGCAAAAGTATAGATTTTGTTATAGCTGAACCAAATCTAAAAATAAAGTTATGTATTGAGTTAGATGACTACACACACCAAAAAAGCAAAAGAATTAAAAGAGATGAATTTATAAATAAGTTGCTTACTGACTTAAATATAAAACTAATTAGAATACAAGTACAAAATTTCTATAATCTGGAAGAACTAAAAAATAAAATTAAAGAGAGCTTATAGGCTCTCCTCTTTTCTCTCTAAATTATATTGTTTATATTCACACTCACCTAATATTTCAGTAGGATAAAATGTTTTTTACTATTCAATTATATTCCTATGCAAATCTTCAAGAAGAGTATCATCAATTACAGTTTTAAAAACAATGGAAATTTTTGTTCTAGTAATATCAATATTTAAAATATCAAGATTATGTTTTTCAATTATGCTCATTATTTTTTTATAAACTTCATTATTGGGCATAAATCCATGACCTATTATAGAAACACGAGAAATTTCTTTTTTTACGATATTTCTAACGACAGTTCCTTCTAGAGATTTCTTATTGTTAATAATTGTACCCAAACCGTCACTAAATGTAGATTTGGAAATAATCGGAATGTTGTATTTCTCTCCTATTTCAATACATCTGTTATGAAGAACTTTTGCTCCCTCACTTGATATTTCAAGCATTTCATCATATGAAATCTCGTCTATCTTTTTTACATTTTTAATCTTATTTGGATCTGCAGAATAAATGCCATCTACATCTGAATATATATAACATTTTTTTGATTTTAGTGCTGCCGCTATCGCTACTGCTGTGGTATCAGAACCTCCCCTTCCTAGGGTTGTTATATCTTCATTTTCATTAATCCCTTGAAAGCCAGCAATAATAACTATATTTCCATTATTTAGTTCTGCATTTATACGCTTTGTATCTATATTCTCTATTATAGCACTTTGATTTGCATTGTCAGTTTTTATGCCTGCTTGCCATCCTGTTAAAGAAATAGCTTTATATCCCTTTTCAATTAAAAGTATTGCTAACTTTGCAATTGTAATTTGTTCACCAACACTTAAAAGTACATCCATTTCTCTTTTGCTAGGTCTTTTGGATAAATTATGTGCTTCTTTTATTAAGTAATCGGTAGTTTTTCCTTGTGCTGAAACAATAACTACTATTCTTTGATTTTCTTCATATAAATTTATTATTTTTTGTGCAACTAAATTTAATTTTTCATCATTCGCAACTGAGCTTCCTCCAAATTTTAATATTGTAGTTTCCATATTAATTACCTTCTTTTTTTTATTATTAACCTTGTTTAAATTTAAACATGGTCACATACTATATTATATTAAGAAAAATATAAGAAGTTGAAAAAAATATAGGTTTTAATCAAAAAAAATAGAAAAGAAAACGGTCTCATTTTCCAGTATAAGAAATTGAAAAAAGTTAGAAAAGAAATCCTCCTCTATTTCCAACTTTTTTTCAAATATGCTTCAATAAATCCATCTATTTCTCCATTCATTACCGCATCTACGTTCCCTACCTCATAGTTCGTTCTATGGTCTTTTACTAAAGTATATGGGCAAAATACATATGAACGTATCTGACTTCCCCATGCAATATCTCTTTGCTCTCCTTTAAGCTCAGCAATTGTTTCTTTTTGTTCTCTTTCTTTTAAATCTAATAATTTTGATTTAAGCATCTTCATTGCTGTCTCTTTATTTTGGAATTGAGAACGCTCTGTTTGGCATGCTACTACGATTCCTGTTGGAATATGTGTTAATCGTACTGCTGATGAAGTCTTATTTATATGCTGTCCACCAGCTCCTGATGCTCTATAAACATCCATTTTAATATCTTCTTGGTTTATATCTAATTCAATATCATCTGTTATCTCTGGTAATACTTCTAATGAAGCAAATGAAGTGTGTCTTCTTCCACCAGCATCAAATGGAGAGATTCTAACTAAACGATGGACCCCTTTTTCACATTTCATATAGCCATATGCATTTTCCCCAATTATTTCAAATGTTACACTTTTTAAGCCAGCTTCATCTCCTTCTAAGTAATCTAACTCTTGAACTTCAAATCCGTTCTTTGTAGCCCATCTAGTATACATTCTATATAGCATTTCTGCCCAATCTTGTGATTCTGTTCCTCCTGCTCCTGGGTGTAATGTTACAATTGCATTGTTTTTATCATATTTACCTGATAAAAGTGTTGTTAATTCGAATTTTTCAAAATCTAATTGAAGAGCTGATGTGTTTTTTATGATATCTTTAGCAATTTGTTCATCATTTTCTACGCTAACTAATTCTGTTAATTCAGCCAAATTGTTTAGTTCACTAGACAGCTTTGAATATGTATTACATTTTGCTTTTAAACTTTTAATTTTTGATAAAATTATAGAGCTTTTTGTACTATCATTCCAAAAACCTTCTTTCATAGTTTGCTTTTCCAATTCTTCCAAATCTGATTTTAATTTAGTAATGTCAAAGTGAATCACCTAAACTTTTTAATTTTTCTTGCATTTTATGAATCACTTTTGTGTTTTCTTCTAATTCGACCAATTTTTTCACTCCCTACTTTTATTATTGCCTACTAAAAAATTATTAGGAATATCTATGCTTGCTAGCCATATTATACTATAATTATAAAAAATTATCAATCTAAGATTTATTAAAAAAGCTAGTAATGTATATAAATTACTAGCTTTTTATGTTAATCATCAATTGGAATGTATTTCTTTTCAGGTAATGCTTTTTGTTCTTCTTTCTTTGGAATTTCTAATTGTAGAGTTCCGTTTTTGAAAGAAGCTCTTATATCTTCTTCTTTAATGTCTTCACCTATATAAAAACTTCTTGAACATTCACCAAGATATCTTTCTTTTCTTACAAATTTTCCTTCTTCTTTTTCTTCTTTGTGTGAATCTGTTGTAGCGTGAATTGTTAAATATCCATCTTCAATTTCAATTTTAATATCTTCTTTTTCATACCCTGGTAAATCAATGTCAACTAGATATTTATCCTTCTTTTCTTTAATATCTGTTTTCATTAATTTAGTTTCTCCTCCAGTAAAAAATGGATCTCTAAACATTTCCTCCAATAAATCAAATTCGTTTTTTCTTCTTGGTATCATCATCATAATAAATCAACTCCCTTTCTTTTTATGTGTTGACACCTATTTGGTAGCACATATATGTTTTATAAAAAGTATTATTAACTTTTTACATTTTTATTATACATCTATTTTTGGCAATGTCAATAGTAGAGTGCTAAAATTCACAAGACTTTCACATTTCTTATTATGATTTTGATTTAAAAATTATATAACTTAAAACTTTGCAGGCTTTATATCCATTCTTTGTATTTCTTTATATATATTTTTTTAGCAAAACTTGCAACTAAACAATATAAGAATGTTACTACAAATATTAGCCATATATATTTAACTGATATTGGTACCAACCCTATTGCGCTCCCTAATGGTGTAAATGGTACTAAAATTCCAACTATAATTAATAAAATTGACGAAATATATACTGCTTTGTGTGCATTACTTTGTATAAATGGTGTTTTTGCTGTTCTTATGATATGCATTCCAACCAAATTTGAAACTATACTGTAAGTAAACCATATTGTTTGGAAATGAGCAACATCTCTTACCAAAAATATAAACCATAATGATGCAAATACGATTAAATCAAATAACGAACTTACAGGTCCCATAAATAGCATAAATCTTTTCAAGCTTTTTATATCTAATTTTTTTGGTCTTTCTACAAGTTCCTTGTCTACGTTATCAAAAGGAATCGTCATTTGACCAAAATCATATAGTAAACCTTCAACTAATAATTGAATTGGTGTTTCAGGTAAAAATGGTAAGAATGCACTTGCTATAATTACTGAGACTACTTCACCAAAATTAAAACTTGTAGCCATTTTTATATATTTCATTAAATTTACAAAAGTACGTCTTCCGTTCTGTTACACCATCTAATAGTACATTTAAATCTTTTTCTAATAGTATAATATCAGCTGATTCTTTAGCAATGTCAACTGCTGTATCAACAGATACACCAACATCTGAATTATTTAACGCAGGACTATCATTTATACCATCTCCCATATATCCAACAATATTTCCTGCTTGTTTTAGAACCCTTACAATTCTTGCTTTTTGGATTGGAGAAAGTTTTGCAAATATATTGTTCTTCTTCAGTAATCGTAATAGTGCTATGTCTGAGAGTTTATCAATTTTACTTCCTAAAATAATATTATTTGAATTTATTCCTACCTTATTACACACACATCTTGTAACTTCTGCATTGTCACCAGTAAGCACTAAAACTCTTATTCCAGCATTATTTAATTTACTTATTGATTCTTTTGCTGTTTCTTTTGGCGGATCTAAAAATCCTATAAATCCCAGTAATACCATGTTTTTCTCATCAGATACATC
This sequence comes from uncultured Clostridia bacterium, assembly GCA_944393315.1. Classification (GTDB taxonomy): domain Bacteria; phylum Bacillota; class Clostridia; order TANB77; family CAG-508; genus CAG-269. Next base: position 1,966 of record CALXZT010000067.1, on the reverse strand, counting down.
GAAATTGTCAATTTTCTCGATATCTTCTTTCTGACATATAGCAACAACTCTTAACCCTTCTTGATTTAGTCCTTTGCTAATTCGTTCTATGTTTTCTTTAATTTTTTTAGTAATTGGAGTTATTTCACCTTTGTAGTCAACCATTGTACATATATTCAAAATTTCTTCAACAGCGCCTTTAGTGATTAATTGTTTTTTTGTTCCATCTGTTACAACTACTGATAAACGCCTACGCGAAAAATCAAATGGAATTTCATCTATTTTTTTATATTTTGGGATTAAATCTTGCATTTTATTTTCAAATGCTCTTTTTATAACTGCTTCATCAATATTTCCTTTTAAACCTGTTTGAAAATAAGAATTTAACAATGCATACTCTAAGACTCTATAATCTTCATCTCCATTTATATCTAAATATTTTTCAAGGACAATTTTATCTTCGGTTAATGTTCCTGTTTTGTCTGTACATAATATATTCATAGCTCCAAAATTTTGTATGGCATCTAATTTTTTTACTATAGTTTTCCTTTTATACATCCTAACTGCACCTTTTGATAAGCTAGATGATAAAATAACAGGTAATAATAATGGAGTTATACAAATTGCTATTGAAACGGCAAATGTAAATGCTAATATAATATCATGTTTTTCAACATTTATAAGGAACACTAAAGGTATCATAATTAGCATGAATTTAATTAATAATCTACTAATATTTTCTATTCCTTTTTGAAAAGCTGTTTTCTCTTTTCCAGAATTTATTGTATGTGCAATTTTTCCAAAATAGGTTGAATCTCCTGTTTTTATTACAATACCTTTAGCCGAACCTGAGATAACATTAGTTCCCATGAAACATATATTATTTAATTCAGCAATATTATCTAATTCATTTTCAGAATTTTCTAATTCAACAGTCTTTTTTATACTATCTGACTCACCTGTTAGTGAAGATTGACCTACATATAAATCTTTTGCTTCAATTATTCTTAAATCAGCTGGTATCATACTTCCTGCTGATAATAATACAGTATCATCGTAAGTTACATTTTTTATAGGTATTTCTATTTTTTCTCCGTTTCTTATAACTGTTGCATTTGTAGCAACCATTTCTTTTAATTTTTGAGCAGCTCTATTTGATCTATATGACTCAACAAAATCTAGCAATGTACTTGCTATTACTAAAATGGCTATTACCACAATATTAGCATAGCTTGGCTTTTCTGATAAATAGATATCAGTGTATATTAAAATTATTGAAATACCTATTAGTATACAATTAAATGGTGTAAATAAACTTTCTAAAAAATAATGGTACCATTTTTTCGGTTTTGTCTGTTTAATCTCATTTAATCCTAAGTTACGAATATTTTCTTCAGCTTTTTTGCTTGAAAGTCCGGTTTTCACTTATTTTATGCTTTTGCAAAAATTCATCCTTTGAAATAGTACTCTCTTTACCATACATTAAATTTATATCAACATCTTCTTTTAAATTAGACATTTACATAATCTCCTTTAAAACAATATTTTTTAAAACTCTGTAAGTGAGCATTTGGCAACAATGTCGCCAACATATTTTTATTTGCCTTTATATGTGTGAAGATTCCTACCTAATAATATTTTATTCTTCACGAATTTAATATAACATTATACCTATTTCTTGTCAAATCTATAAAAATTGTAAATTGTATTTTAATTTTTTATATCTTCAAAATACCTATTTTTTATCTTTCTTCTCAATTTCACTACTAATTTCTTTCAAAGATTTTAAATATTCCTCTTCAACAGGGCTTATAGTTTTAACTTGATATTTTTTATATTCCGATTTTGCTTTCTTTATCGCTTGATTATGACTAACACTACCTGCACCAATTAACACTTTTCCACCTGCAGAAGAAAGTATCATATCTAACTGTTTAATATAATCTTCCATATACATTGGGTTATGCCTTATTGCTTGTATTTCTGC
>CALXZT010000066.1 GCA_944393315.1 uncultured Clostridia bacterium | reverse complement strand
AATACAGTAGATTTATTACAAAGTATAAGAGAATTAAAATCTTATGGAATACAAGTAGACTTCTTAAATAATGGCGAAGTTATGGAAGGTGGTTCTGAATTTATACTAACTATTTTAGGTGCAATGGCACAACAAGAGAGTGCTAATATGTCTAAAAGAGTTAAATTTGGGAAGGATATTACTGCCAAAAAAGGACGAGTTCCTAATTTAGTATTTGGTTATGATAAGATACCAGATGAAAAATATATCTTAAAAATAAATGAAGAAGAAGCCAAAATAGTTAAAGAAATATTTGAAAGCTATGTGTATAAAGGAATGGGAACAACAAAAATCGCTTGGGAATTAAATGATAAAGGAATAAGAACTAAAAAAACAAAATCAAAATGGGTACAAACTTCTATTGTAAGAATGCTTAAAAATCCAATATACACAGGTAGAATCACAAATAAGAAATCCGAAATTACAGACTTTATAACAGGAACAAGAAAAGATTTACCAGAAGATGAATGGATTATAGTAGAAAAGCCAGAAATGAGAATTATATCGGATGAATTATTTAATAGAGCACAAGACATTTTAGCACAGAGGTCAAATGAATTTAAACTAAATAGTAAACGCGAAAAAACAGAATATGTATTTAGTACACTTATATATTGCAAACATTGTGGTTATTCGTTTAGAAGAATAAAAAGAAAATATACGACTGATGGACCAGAATATATAAGATGGGTATGTAGCGGAAGAAATTCGATGGGTGTAAACCATTGCCCTAACACAACAGTAATAGATGAAGAAGAACTATTAAATGCAATTAAAGAATATTTAAAAAGTATAATTTCTAATAAAAAGAATTTTATGAAAGCAGTTGAAAAAGAGTTTGAAAAAATAACAGCATTAAGAGAAAGTAACGAAAGAAGTGAAGAAAGTTTATTAAAAGAAATAGAAAAAGTAACAGTAAAAAAGCAAAAATATATGGAAATGTTCCAAAATGAAGTAATCAATATACAAGAATTAAAACAATATACAAATCCATTAAATGAAGATATTGCAAGACTAGAGCGAGAATTAAAACTAATTACATCAGAAATAAAAGAAAAAGATGTATTAGAAAAAGAACTAGCAAAAACAATAAGTACAGTTGATGATGTATTAAATAATGAAACAATTACAAATGCAATGTTAAAAACAATAATAGATGTAATAGAAGTTGACAGTGATTCGAATGTAGAAGTAAGACTAAAATTATTAAATGAAATTGGAAGTCAACCTACAGTAATTACTAATTTTGAAGATATAAATTCTACCGTTACGAAAAGTAACATCGGTACACAAAGACGTTTCAGACAGATTAATTAAGATAAATCCAAGCCTTGCGCATGAAGTGAGAATAATTTTAGATGAAAATAAAGCAGAAAGACATATAAGAGGAGGAATGGCAACTAAACTAAAATATACCAAAATGCCAGAGCATAAATAAACTTGTGAAGTATAATTAACCATTAAAATACAATTATAGAAATTCTCTTGAAATCAATAGAAAAATATGTTATTATTAATAATATTTAGTGAACATAAAAGATGGGAGAATATTATGTTAGAAATAATACAAGACACATTAATAGATGGTATAAAACTAGTACCATTTTTATTTATTACATACTTATTAATGGAATTCTTAGAGCATAAAACAAGTTCCAAAATAAATAATACAATAAAAAAGTCTGGAAAATTTGGACCTTTAGTAGGTGGATTATTAGGACTGATACCTCAGTGTGGATTTTCAGTAATGGCAACAAATTTATATATGGGAAGAATAATAACAATTCGGAACATTAATCTCAATATATTTAACAACATCTGATGAAATGTTACCAATACTAATATCAGAAGAAGTTCCAATATCACAAATTTTAAAAATATTAGCAGTAAAGCTTTTGATAGGTGTAATTTTAGGAATAATAATAGACATAGTTTTCAATAAACTAAATAACAAAGAACAGAAGAAAGATGAGCATGTTGATTTTTGTAAACATGAGCATTGTCACTGCGAAGATGGAATATTTAAATCAGCATTATATCACACAATTAGTATTTTTATATTTATACTAATTATTACATTCGTTTTAAATCTAGTTATACATTTTATAGGAGAAGATACATTATCTAATTTAATTATGAATAACAAAATTTTAGGACCAGTTATTGCCGGATTAATAGGTTTAATTCCAAATTGTGCATCTTCTGTGATAATAACTAAGTTGTACGTAGAAAATTTAATTACTGCTTCAATTTTGATAGCAGGATTACTTGCAAATGCGGGAGTCGGGTTGCTAGTATTATTTAGAGTAAATAGAAATTTGAAAGAAAATATAAAAATTACAGCTATTTTATATAGCATTAGTGTGATTTCAGGAATAATACTTGAATTTATAGGTTTTTCTATTTAAAGACTGAAGAAAAAGTAAGAAGGGAACTTTTGCAGTTCCCTTCTTACTTGCACAAAATTAATCATTATTATTATTTTTCATATCAAAAATTATTGCACTATCATTATTAAATAAGAATTCAGAATCTGTATCAGTTTGAATAGGATCAATTTCATGAGTTTCATCCGAAAAATCTACTTCCTTAGGATTGAATTTACGTTTCTTTTTCTTAGAGTTATCATCCTCATGAGAATCATCTAAAGAAGTTTTGGTAAATCTAGAGAAGTTATAAGTTTTAACATTTTGTTCTTCATTATATTTTGAATCTAAGAAGTTAAGAACTCCTTGACCAACATTTGGTTTCCCAGAATCATCTTTAATACTGAAAGCACAATGTTTTAAAGATAATGTCTGTAATTTACCAACTGCAAAATAATCTTCCCAATCCCATTTTACACTGCTTGCTGAACTTGTATATTCAAGTTTTTCCATATCCATTGAACGTGACATTGACCATTTTCTTCTCTTACCAAATTCTTTTGACCACCATTCACATTCTTCAGGAGGGCAGTTACCTGTATATATTTTATTTGCACAATTTGATATAATAGTTTGTTTGTAATTAATTTTAGACGCATTTGTTTCAAGTTGGCTAATACTTTGAATAGCTACTATATTACCAACTTTATATTTTCTAAACATTGTAAACATTGCATCTGTAGAACGACATATGAATTCAGGAAATTCATCTATATATAAGAAGTATGGAACACGTGTAGCTTCATTTCCAGGTCTTCTAAGTACTGCATTTTGCATAGAAAGGATAAAGAATAATCCAAATACTCTGTGACTTTTTTCTCCTAAATCTCCTCTACGAGTACATACAAAAGTGATTTTACTTTTGCTAAGCATTTCATCAAAATTTATATTATAAGTTCTATTACAAATAATTGATTTTACACCAGGCAAGCGAAGTAGGTTATCTAGTTGGGTTACCAAAAAGGAAACATTATTTTCTGTATCAGCTCTATTTATAGAATCTTTATAGAAATTTCTTTTAAAATATCCAAGTGTTACTGCATATTTTTCTGCTAAATTTTCATCTGCTTCAAATATTTTGCACATTTTTTCAACTAAATCAAAGTTAGAAAGAAGTTTAAGCATATCTTCTAAAGTTGGTAAAGCACCTTGATTCATTTTTGGATAAGCTTCTTTTAAAAGAATTGTTAAATTTTCTATAGCTTGCATAGCTGCATCTTCTCTATATGTTTGAATTGATTCACTTTTATCTGTATAATTATGAAGATACAATTCCTTTAACACAGTTGAAATTGTAAGTGATATTTTATTTATATCATCATATACAAATGGGTTTAAACCAATTGAGTTACTATTAGAAGGGTCAACTATATTATAGTCAAGTTTAAAATTTTCACAAACACCAATCATTTTAGAAATTGTTTCAGGGTCAGGCGCCACATAAGAAAGTCCCAGATTTCTATAAATATATGGAGATGTAGATAAAGTCATTTTCTTCATATAAGCTTTATATAATGCCTCTTTTCCAGGTACAGGTGTTAACATATTTAAAGAAAAATGAGCATTTAAATAATCATTATCATATGGACAATTTAAAGTTGCTATTCCTGTTTTCAAAGCTGTATAACCTAATTCTTTAGAAACTTCACTAAAGAAAAATTTCTTTTCTAAATCTCTGGCAATAAAAGGCTCAAATACAAGTGATGTTTTTCCACTTCCAGAGCCACCACAGACAAGTAATGATTGAAATCTTTTTTGTTCACCAAATGTAATAGTTCTACCAGATTCCCATTCAGTAAATAAAAACATGTCACAAGTATAAGGGCCATGATTCTTTTTAGAGTCTTCTAGTTTTATTCCACTATAATCCCATAAAGAACGTACCATTTCAGTAGTATCATTTACATTTAATACAATCCATTTAATAAAAGGTAAAATACTTACTAAAGGTAAATATAATGATAATGCGGAAAAAGCAGGTCTAATTAATTCTGAAAATTCTGTAGCTAATTCTGTATAATTAGGTACAGATATAAAAAATAGCCATGCTCCTCTATTAAGGAATTGTGTAAACATTGAAATAGCTATTATATAAAGCCCAATCATATACATATAGAATAAAGTAACTTTTCTATTCTTAGAAGTTGCAAAGCTTGAACTGCCAGAAAATAAATAAGCAAATATAGGACAAGCCAAGGCAAGTGTGTAAACAATAGGATTCCAATAAGAAACTGAAACACCAGTGAAAATCATTAATAGCATTTCTACAAGTCTATCTACTGATAAATAAATAGTTAGCAATGTTAAAATAAAAGTAGCAAAAGTATTTCTATTAGTGTTTAATTTTTTCAAAAATTTGTCTATATATTTCATCATTTTAAAACCCCTTAAAATATTTTTCTAACATATATATTATCCTACAAAATGGCAAAAAAAACAAGAGGTTTAGCGAAAAAAGTGTAATCAACTACCAAAAGGTTATTGAAATTTTAACTATAGTGTAGTAAAATATGACTATAAAACCAATGAGAACATATAGGGGTGGAGAATGAAAAAAGTAGTAGAGAACGAAATAGAACAAAAATTAAAATATCTTGGTTTAGATTTAAATAATGTACCTGAAACTTTAAAAATATTTGAACCATTAAATTATAGAGTAACAAAAAAATATGAAGAAAACAAATATAGGCAATACAGATTTGTTCCAATAAAAGATATAGAAATCTTATTGACACCAACAAATAGGCTAAACAGTCTTGAGGAAAAATATTCAAAGGCAAGTCCAATATATTCATATTTGGTGCCAGATACTGAAGAAAATATATTAAAACATACGACATTTTTACAAATGTTAAAGAAAATCAGAATAGAAGATATCGAAAATATTGAAGCTGAGCAGAAACAATTATCTGCAAAAATACCTTTCAAAGTAAAATATCCAGGAAACTACCTATGGCAAATATATTATTCTGAAGGTTCTGATAAATATTTTATGCTTGTACCAACAGAAGACTCAGACTATTCAGCATTTTTCTTTTTGCTAAAAAAACAGTTAGAAAAACGAAAATCAGGTAAAATATTTGTACCAATAAGCCATATAGATTATTCTAAAGGATTACTTTCAAAATCAGAAGTTGAGGACATAGAAAATTATTTATGGCTGTTTACAAAAGATTGGCCAATTATTTATGAGGTACATGACAAAACAGATAAAATAAGTATGCAAATAGTTGGTGAAACTGAAGTTTACGAAAAAATAAAAACACCATATAAAATCGTATTAAATAACAAAATAGACACAAATGAATTTTATAAATTAATAAAAGCTTTATTTATTTTGCAAACAGAATTACCACATTATTATAACTTTGAAACAGGAGTAAATACAAGTGGTGACTTAGAATTTTATTATAATTCAAAAAAAATAGAATATCCCGCTCTAGCACAATTTATTAACCAAGAATACAAAATGCTAGTAACTAAGGAGATTAATACAGAAAATGAGCAAGAAATTCTAAAGGAAAAATTAGAAAAATTAAAAATAGAAGCTACCTTATTAGATGCAGATTATATTGCAAAAGAAAAGCAAATTTCAACATATTTAGAATGTAAAAAATCATTTTTAGGAAAAGTAAAATATTTTATTAAATATGGTAAAAAAACGAAAAAAGCAAAAGATGAGCCAAAAGAAGAGGAAGAATTAGAGGACTTAAAAGACGAAATAAGCCCTAAAACAGAAATAACTGAAAAAGAATCTAATCAATATACTTTAGAGGAATTAATAAACAGATATAAGGAATATGCAAAAAAAGAAGACGAAACAAAAAAAATATTAATGGATATAAATGCACTAAAACTAAAAAATAAAAACATCAAGAAAAAAATAGAAAATGCCACAAAATTCATCGAAGAAATTGATAAACACAAAAAAAGTATTTTTGAATTTTGGAAATATGCAAATAAAGATGAAGTTGCAGCTTTAGATGAGGGAGAAGAAGAAACCTTAAATGTAATACCAAAAATCAAAAGAAAATTTGATTATGAGCAAGATTTAGATGACTTCGGTCAAGAATTAGATAAACTTCAACGAAGTAAACTAAATAAAGATGAACTAGATAGTTTGTATATATTATCAACTGAAGTAAACAGTGTAATAAATGCAATAGTCGGAGACAAATTACAAGCAAAAAAAGAATTAGAGGTAAGTCTAAAAAAACTTAAAGAAGAAGTGGTAGAAGATAAAAGCTTAAATGATAAAGAAGAATTTGACATATTTGGCAGTTTAATTGAGGATGGAAGAAAAATAAAAACAATAGCTAATAAACGCCATAGGGAAATTCCAAAAGATAAATATGCAATACTAGAAATAGCAAAAAATACTAAAGTAACTGAATACAAATTCTGCTTAGACGGAATAATTAAAAA
>CALXZT010000065.1 GCA_944393315.1 uncultured Clostridia bacterium | reverse complement strand
CTTAAAAATACTGATGCATTTTGATTATTATCTGTAAATATGCTACTACTATATCCTGATGTATTAAAATTTATTTGTGCTGTTGCCTCATCAATATCTTCTACTTCAATGTAATCATCAAAAGGTACTTTTAAACCACTTTTTACATATATATCTATATTTTCTTCTTCTTTCACTATTTTTTTGATGAAAGTTAAATTGGTTAAATCTTCAATATATAAGTCAAAATAATTGTATCCTTTGCTGATAACTTCAACTTTTGATGCTTTTCTTATTCTATCTTGGAAACTTTTATTTCCAATAGCAAATACTTTATTTATACTTGTACTATTTAATAGTAATTCTTCTATTCTGCTTGTGTATAGCATTTGTACTAAATTTCTATCTATGTTATATGCCTCTAATATTCTTTGAATTAATATTACAATTAGTTCATTTGTAGCTTTCATATAATCAGATTCGCTTGTTATAATTATGCTATTATGTGTCAATATTGCTTTTAAAACTAATTCTAATAAGCAATATGTGTTTCCATCATAAACAAGACATATAGTTCCTAAATTATCTGTTTGCTTTCCCTCTAAATAATTATTTTCATTTTGATTCATAGATATAACTTTTCTATAAACATCATTAATAGAATTGATTTCATTATTTAGTTTTTGAAACATATCAAAATTTATTTTAAATCCATTATTACTTTTTACATCAATTTTATTTGCTTTTTCTATACTTTCCTTATTTTCATCTAACAATTCAAATATATTTTGAGCTACCTTTTTTCCATCTATATTTGCATCCATATTAGTATAAGCCATTGTTGCATTTCCTAATATTTCTCTTATATTATCCATATTATCTTTCACCTCTTTCATCATTTTCTTTTTCTATTTCTTGCATAACAGATTGTAGCATCTGTTGTTGTTCTTCACTTAATGATGATAAATCAACTTCTGAATCTTGTACCCCTATTTGTTTTAATGCTTTTTTAACTTGGTGCATTATATGTGCTGTAGCTTTTTGTTTTTGTTCTTCAGTTAATCCTGTTTTTAATGGCGAAGATAATAAATCTCCTATTTTTACCTTATTATCTTTGTCTTTACTATATATAAGAGCAATTCTTGCAGTAGCCATTACTCGTGTATTATTTGGATCAAGTCCATATTCTCTTGCTATGCTATTGATAATTCTTTGTGATTTTGGTAGATTTTCCTCATCCCTTCTTTCACTTAAATATGCTAAATTATCTCTTTCTGTAGATTGTTCCATTCTCTTCATTGTTAGTAGCACTGTGCTAGACATATTTGTTCCATCAAATACAGGTACATCATCTTGATGAACATATAAATTTTCATGTTCTGATTTTATAGTACCTTCTCTTTCTGCAATTGTATATTGTGTACTTGCATCTGTATATGGATGTGGTAACCTATCTGTACCTTTTACTCCAACCTTATCTGTTTCTTCATGTATTGTTTTATCAGTTCTAATTGCATCTGCAATATCATTGTAGCCTAATCCAATTGTAACTTTTCCTAGTAATAATGCATCATATTGTTCTTGAGTAATAGTTCCATTTTCCAATAATTCTTGATATACTCTCGCATCTTCTTGCATTAAGTCTTGAGCTGCTTTTTTATAAACTTCTAATACATCTGTAGTTAAGCCTTTTCTACCAACATCTGGATGCTTTTTTTCATATAGCTCAAATATTCTGTGAGGTATTTCAATATTATCAAAACATCCTGTATATTGATTTCTCCAAAACCAGCTTTGTGCAACCAATCTTCCTTCTGCATCTCTTACACAAAATACTCTACCATCTGGAGATACAACACTATGTTCCATACTTGTCTGTCCAGCTCCATGTATTTCTTGGCAACAATCAGTTAGTGTTCCAATTGTTAAAGCTAGTGGATCATCACATCTAAGCATTTCATAAGTATATCCTTTTGTACTTCCTTGTATTCTTGGAATACTTGAAAAATCTCTTACTTCACCCTCATTGAATAAACTTTGTATTGCTTCAAAATCTTTTTGAGAATATCCAGCAATTTTTGCTTGCTCTGCAACTCCCTCATTTCCAACCTCAATATCTGTATACACAATACTTTTAATATAATCCTGTGCTACATCAAGGGTTAATCTTCTACCAGCATTTGTTCTTACTATATCTTTAAATTGTCTTTGTATTGTTGCAATATCTTTTGTGTATTCTGGATTTGATAGTATTTCTTCTATATTATCATTAAGGAATCTTACAAAATCAGGATTATATTCCATTGCAAATGAATCAAACATTTGATGAGCTTTTTCTGGTGTTAATATTCTTGGTATTTGAGCTTTTTCAAGTATTTCTCTTACCATTCTAACACTATCTTTATTTTTTTGTTTATCCATACTAAAGACATATTTACCAGCATCGTTTAAAGTATATGCTTGTTCAAATAAACTTTTCATTTCTTTATCTTTTTGTTCAGAATCAAAATTACTTCCACTCCATCTAAATGGATCAAATGCTCCACTAAACATACTTGTAACTTTTTCATATTCTTCTTGTGTTAATTCTTGAGGAACATCTGTAAACAATTTCATTGTTTTATTAAATCCGTCATCGTCGCCTTGAAACACTCCCATAGCATAAGATGCTTTTAAAATTGCAGCTTTGCCATCATCATTTAAGTTATAATTATCAATTCTCATTAATTGTGACCATCTTTTACTATTTCCAAGAAAACTATCAATTTCTCCATCTGGGAAATTAAGCATAACAACATGATGTGGTACAAATTTTCCACCTGTAGATCTATACCAATTTTGTAATATATCCTCTTTATGATTTTGAACCATTTTTTCAATTGTTTCTAGATTTCTTGTTCCTAACTTCATTATAGTAGCATTATCAAATCTTTTAAACAATTCACTATATTCTTCTGTAAATGCTCTACTTAAATCTTTTCCTTGTAAAAACTCTCTCCACTCTGGATTTTCTTTTATTAGTTGAAAATCAATGCCACCACCATTAATTCTACTACCTATTCTTGAACTATCATAAAAAACAGATTTTAGTTCATCAGGAGCATTACTATCTAGAAACATATCTGGATGAATTTGTTTGAAAAACGAAGGTACACTTGGACCATATAAAGATTTTCTATCTAAAATATTTCGTTCTATATTCTCTTGTAATGCTTGTATTCTCTCCTCATTGCTTTGTCCATCGATAAAAATATCAGCATTAACATCTATTAAATATCTTCCGTACTCTTCTGCTAAATCCATTATTTCTTGTTCAGTTAATTTCTCCCACATAGGTTTTACATATCTTTGACCATTTCTGCCTAGCATTGGTTGTCCATATTTTGTTCTTCCAAATCCAACACTAATATCTTTAGTAAGTAATATTTCCTTAATTTGTGGATTTTTTCTAATATCTTCAAAAGATAATTTTCCCTCATAAAATCTATTTCTTATATCTTCATCAATTTCTTTGGGAAGAAATAATTCTGGATGTTTCTCTTGAAAACTTAATGGCAATTCTTCAAAATACTCTATTCCTTTTTCTTGTATTCCCTTGTATATCGCTTGTTCGATTGTTTCTCTTACACTTTCCACTGAAATTTTGCCTTTTGTCATTATTCCAATACTATCTAAACATTTTCCATAATCAGCACATATTTTTAAAAACTCTTCTTGTCCTAATTCTTCTGAAAGATATTGAGCCATGTTTACAGTATTTGGAACTCCTCCAATAGCATTTCCGTTCTTATCCATCATTTGCATACTTATTCCAGCTGTCATATTTTTAGCAAAAGCTCTACTTAAATCTTTCCCTTGCAATAATTGAATAAGTTCTGGATTTTGTCTTAACATCTCTGCTGTCATATGTCTTGTATAAAAAGCATTTTTTACATCTTCTGGAAGTTCTCCATCTATAAATATATCTGAATGTTCTTCTCTAAATTTTCCTTGTATAAAATCATAATCAGGATAATCTCTACTTTGTAAAGGAGCTCTTTCATCTCTTGCATGAAGTAATATATCATACATTCGATCTTTAAATTCTTCATAAGTTAATTTCTTATCTGCATCTAATTTTGGGGCATTTCCCTCTGCATGAGCCATTAATGTTAAATATATATCATTAGACCACATTTCATGAGAAAACATACCTCCAGTTTCTTCATCTAAAGCAATTATATTATCTATTCCATATCTTTCTATAAATTTTTTCTTTGCATCGCCATATCTTCCCATATTAATTAAATCTATAGGTCTTTTTTCTAGCATTTCTTTTACATGTTTTAAATCATTTGTTGCTTCAGATAATTCAGATAGATCATTAATACCATATTCTAAAAGTTGTTTTATATCATAACTTTCTAATACTCTTCTACTATCTCTATCAACTAGCTTCTTTATATCTTCGATATCTATGCCTTTTAAACTAGATATTTCTTCTAAACTAGACAATTTGGAATCTTTAAATAAATACTTCATATCTAACCCAGATTCTAACAAAGTATCTATTCCATATTTTTCAATAAATTCTCTTGTGTCAGGTGTTAAAGGTAATTGTTCAATTGGTGTGAAATCTATAATCATTTTGACTTCATCCCAACTATGAATATTTTCAAAACCATTTCTTGTTATATATGTAAAAACAGCCGAACTCATAATTTCTTTTCTTTGTTCTCCTGTTATAGGTCCACTAGGCACTTCTATAGAACTCATTGCAGAATAATCATCTATAACTTTATCCATCAATGGTTTATAATCTGCAAATAATTGATATATACCCTCTCCATATAGGCTTATGATTTTTTTATCATCTCCATAACCAACAAATGCTTGTGCTACAGTTTTCCCCTCAAAATATTGCAAATTTTCACTAAATTCTCGCATAGATAAATAATGTTCATAATAATTTTCTCTAACTCTTTCAGGTACTTCCTCACTTAAAAACAAGTCTGGATTCTCTTCTCTAAATCTATCTCCTAACTGATCTTGCCTATGATAAAATCTTCTATTTACATCCTCGTTTGAATAACCAATTATTTGCTCTCTTGCAGACCTATATAAAACAGGCATGATCTCTTCTGCTATTCTTAAATTTGGATTAGAATTAAGTAATTCTGTCCAACTATATCTTGTTGTATCAACGAATTGTGCATCTAGCTTACAAAATTCTTCTCTACCAATAATTTTATAAATATCTCTTAATCCATAAGCTAGATTTTTTTCTTCAATTTTATTAGCTAATTCAGGATTATTTTGAATATCTGTTAAAGTAAGTTCCCCTTTATAAAATCTATCAGATACTTCTTCTGGTATATTCTCACTTAAAAATCTTCCTTCATTTTCTTTTCTAAATTCTTCATCAAACATCTCTGGAGAATAATCGTATTTTTCAAAATCAAAATTTTTTATTTGGCAACTTTTAAAATTAGGGAATGTTTTATATGCATCATATTCCTCAAGAATAGAAAAATCTATATTTGCTTTTGTTTTTGAAAAATCTAACGGATTATCTTCATCTGCAAATAAAGCCATTCCTCTCCATTCTTCAAAATCTATATCACTTAAATCATGTTCTGACAAAATCTCTATAATTTCTTTATATCTTACTTGAAATTGTTCTCCTTCTTCATCAGAAAGATATTCTCCTCTCTCTTCTGCCTCTCTAAATTTGTTAATATAATCTATAATTTCTTGCCTTAATGCTCTAAAGATTTGTAAATCTAACTTCTCCATAAGAAGCTCCTTTGTACTATAATTCTATCAATTACATATATTAAAACTCATTCATTGTTAAATAAAAAAATATATAAATCCAATAATATTTTATCAATAAAGCAATTTTTTTACAATATTTTTGTAAGAATTTATTTACTAAATTTTTCCTTTATTCTATCTACTATTATTCCAACATTTAAAAGAAGCTTGTGAATTTGCACTAAAACATATGAAATAATGAGGAACAACAATTTTGTTCCTTATATTTCCATCTCTAAATCTTTTTCTCTTTCTTCATGTTTTATTTGTTTTTCAGCATCTAACGAAATATTATTTTCTCGTTCAAAATCCCTAATCAAATTATTTTCAGCACCCATATCAAACTTTTTGCAAATCCACGTTATAAATATATCAATTGTTTCCTTAAATCTATCTACTACTTTGTGTAAAAAGTTATTTTCTTTTTCTAATTTATTGATTCTATTGGTATATTTCCATTCCATTTCAAATTCTTTTTTATTATACTCTATTTTTATATTATCTACTTCATCGTGTAATTTTTCATTATCAGCTATTATATTATCTCTTTCTTTTTGGTATTTTTCTGCCTCTTCTATAACCTGTGCTTGTCTTGATAATTGCCTATGTAAATTTATATTATCTTGATATAAATTTTGAATTACATTATCCTTTGGTTTTATAATTTCTTCTAAAATTTTTTCATCCCTTTTCTTTGATAATCTGTTTATATTTATATCTGTTATATCAGGAACATCAGGCAATTCCAATTTCATATTATCCAAAATTTCTTTAGTCTGTTTAAAATTTGTTATTTTCTTATATTCTTCAACAGAATAATGCTCTCTACCTGTTTCTTCTTTTGGTAATCCTCTTTGCAGATTAAATCCATTTTCCACCATATACTTGTAAAAAGCATCTTGTAGTTGTCTGTAACTGTCTTTTGCTTTCCAAAATTCACTACAAGCCAATTTATCAATAGAATTTCCTTTTTTATCTGTTGTATGAACTACTGGTAAAAATACTAAATGCATATGAGGCGTTTGTTCGTCCATATGCACTTTTGCAGACATTATATATTGTTCTCCTAAATTTTTGTATTCAGATACAAATTTATATGCAGTTTCAAAAAATCTCTTTGTTTCTTCTTCTCCTATTCTTTCAAAATAATCATGATCTGATGTTATTATATATTCACAGGCTATATTACTTACTGTTTTTATTTGTCCTTTTAAATTATATTTTTCTTTTATTATGTCAAATTCTTTTTCATAACTATATTGTGGAGATTTTAGTGAATAGTTTAAATATGATTTTTCTTTATCTATATTTTCATTTGAATAATTTTTATTTCTTCTTTCATTGTGTCTAAATATTCCTTTCAAATTTTCTCTTTTGTATTTTGTGTT
>CALXZT010000064.1 GCA_944393315.1 uncultured Clostridia bacterium | reverse complement strand
TAAAAAAATTTTAGGAAATACTAAAATAAGCTAAAAAAGTCAACAACTTTCTGTAAAAAAATCAAGCCCTAAAGCTAGTGCTATTACTAGCTTTAAGGCACTTTTTTATCTCAAAAAAATGTCAAACTCAGGGTATAACATTATTTTTTATATTTGTCAAACAATTTTTGAAAAAATTTACGGCAAATTTGGCAAATTTGGCTAATAATATTCAAAAAAAGATATTATTGTGTTAAAATTTAAAAGAAAGAATAATAGATTGTCGAGGTGTGAAATATATGTTAGGAAAATTTTTTGAATGTGAAGCTGATAGGAATAAAAAATATTATAGAGTTATTCAAACAATTAAAGAATACAATGATGGCAGAAGATTTCCCATTGATAAAATAGTTGAAGCAGATAATAAAGTTAATTTGAATGCAACAAGGCAATCAGAAATGGGCGGATTTTGTATATCAACTTATGAATATATTTTTAGATGGCTAATTAGAGGAGATACATTGTGTGAAGTTAAAATACCAAAAGATACTAAAATTTATAAAACAGTAAGTGAAAATGGTATATATGTATCTGAAAAGATTATTCTTACAAATCCACAAATAATTAATGATAATTTTGCTATGGAATTGTATGCAAAATCAAAATTGCCAGAGATTTCTTATTTTAAAGCTATGACTGCATGCGCGATATGTGGATATATCAATACTGCTCTAAAAGTATGTGAAGATAAAGTAAATAAAGAAAATGTTGATATTGCAATATCAGAACTTGAAAATTTTTGTCAGAGAAGAAAAGATGAAAATTATGAAAACGATTTTTTGAAAGAAAATAATGTAAAAAAAATATATGACAAATTATTAGAAATAAAATTATCTTAATAAAGTAGTTAGGAGGTTCCTTTATGGGAATTAAATCATGGATAATAAATAGATTAGAAAAAGATGTAGAGCCATCAGCAGGACATATAGAATTAGAGAATTTAACAGAAGAAGATAGAGAAGAAATGTTCAAACAATTTGGAGAAGGAGATGTTAATTTAACAGAATTTTTAAGACAATCTTACAAAAGTGGACTTCCAAGTATTTTTTGCTGTTCAGGACATGGAATTCAAAGTGCGTATGTTACTTTGAAAATAACAGATGAGAATATAAATATTGCAAGAAAAATTGGTAAAATTCTATCTAAACAAGGAATATCGACTAATTTTACAGATGACCACATAAGAGGAAAATATGTTGATTATAGAAGTATGAAAACTAATTCTACAGAGTGGCTAAATACAGCAACACAAATTTTAGCAAATCCAGAATTATTTGAAGATGTTGAACCAGATATTTACTATCATGAAGAAATGTATTCATCGAGAAAGCCTTTTGCATTTGATTTTAAAAAAAGACTACTTTCATATTTAAGAGGTACAAAACAAATTGCAGAAACTACAACAGCAAGTTCTATACAGAAACTTAAAAAAAATTCATGGAAACTTTCAGATAAAGAAAAAAGTTCAATAAAGGAACATCAAAAGCTTACTAATATAAATAAAAATAGTAAGAAATTATATGAAGAAAGTATTATATTAATAGGACCATCAGGAGCAGGAAAGTCAACAGTAGCAGAAGAACTTAGAAAAAAGACTGGAATGCAAAGATTATGTCTAGATAGAATTGCAAATAGAGCAAGAGATACTGGATTTATGAGAAATTTTAAAAATGCGGATGAATTTAAGTCTTACATGATTTCAGAAACATTAGAAAGAGTAAAGAAAGATGGTTCGTATGGAATTGTCGATTTTGGTGCAGGACATTCTGTATATGATGATCGAGAAATATTTGAAAGAGTTAAATCAATGTTAAAACCTTTTAAAAATATCGTTTTATTACTCCCTGATAAAGATGAAGAAAAATCTTTAGATATAATGAAAAGAAGAGCAACAGGTGATACAAGAGATAATAAAAAATTTTTTGAAAGTCCATGTAATAAAGAATTAGCAACTATGATAGTATATGGTAATAATAGACAACCTTTGGAAATTGCAGAGGAAATTATACAATGTATTAAAGAAAGAAAAGAACAGCAAATGGAAATAGAATAATGTTAGTTGTAATTTAAAGTTATCTAAAAATCAGATATAGAGTAGAAATTTCTACTCTATATTTATTTAAAAGAAATTGTTAAATTCTTCCTCTAGTTCTTCTTCATATTCAAGTTGTTTTTCTGGGTCAATAAATATATGTGTTTCATTTTGGAAATCTTTCACTAATTCTTTTGATTCACCAATACTAAATTTATTGCAAATCCATTCTATAAATTTTTCAACAGTTTCATAGAATTTATCTATAATTTTGTGTAAATGATTATTATCTTTTTCCAATGACCTGATTTTACTTTTATATTCATATTCAATGTTAAATTCCTTATCTTGAAATTCCTGTTCTAATTCAGCTTTCATGTTATTATATTCAAAATCAAGGTTATTTCTTTTCTTTTTATATTCACTTTCCAAATCCCTAACTTTATTATTTAATTTCTCATTATCTGCAATTATATAATCTCTTTCTTTTTGATATTTTTCTGCCTCATCAACAACTTTAGATTGTTTTGATAATTCTTTATGCAATGATAAATTATCTTTATATAATTCTTTAATTAAATCATCTTTAGGTTTTATAATTTCTTCTAAGATTTTCTCATCTCTCTTTCGTGAGAATTTGCTAATATCAGTTATATTTGGAACTTCCGGCAATTCTAGTTTTATTTCATTTAAAATTTTCTTGGTATTTTCGTAATTTGTAATTTTCTTATATTCTTCAACTGTATAATGTTTTCTGTCAGTATCTTCAACGAACATTCCTCTTTCTAAATCAAAGCCTTTTGATTTTACATGATTAAAGTAGGCATCTTGTAATTTTCTGTAACTATCTCGACCTTTCCAAAAATCTCTTGCACAAATTTTATCAATATCATTGCCTTCTTTATCTTTTGTGTGAACAACAGGAACAAACATTAAGTGCATGTGTGGTGCTCCTTCATCTAAATGTACTACTGCTGATATTATATTTTTTTCTCCAAGATTTTTATAATTACAGATAAATTTATAACATTCATCAAAATACCTTTTTGTTTCTTTTTCTCCAATTTTATCAAAAAAAGATTGGTCAGAAGTAAATATCATTTGACACATTATTATACTATTGCTACGAAGATGACATTGTAAATTATTTTCTTTCAAATATTTATCAAATTCTTTTGTATATGTTAGTTCATTTTTCTTAATGTAATAATTTAAATGTGTTTTTGTTGGATCAATATCCTTATTGGTATGATTTTTGGCTTTTCTATCATTGTGAGTTCCCTTTCCATTTATTTCTGCTCGTGTTAATTTTTCATTTCTTACGATAGCGTAACTCATATCTCCATGCACCTCCTTCTTCGCTCGAGATATTGTTTCAATGTCTAACACAAATGCAAAGCTTTGCATTTGTGTTAGACTGTAAAGTTAAAAGAAATGTAAAGTTACAGTCTAAAACAAGCACAATAACTTGAGTTAGAGAATTTCAACTTTACATTTCTTACTTTATAATTTCATTAAATATTCTAATAAATTATCATCTTTATTCCATGAATTTTCTTCTGTAAAAGGTATATTTTCATTATACACTTGGCTTAAGGCTTTTTTCTTTTGTTCAACACTAATTCTTGCATATATTTCAATAGTTTTTATATTAGAATGACCTAGGAAGTCTCTAATATAGATATAATTAACTCCAGCTTCTAATAAATGCATGGCTTTTGAATGACGGAACATATGTGGAAAAATATTTTTTGGCACAAGAGGAGATTCCTTTTCTGCCATAATTCTATATTTCTCAATGATATACTTAATTCCAGCTTTTGTTAATGTATTATTATATTTATTCATAAATATATAATGGTCATGTTTATTAACTAAATTGTGTTCTTTTAAATATTGCTTTAGCAATTTAGAAGTATTACTTACAATTGGAACAATACGTATTTTACTTCCTTTCCCCAATAATTTTATTGTTGTAGAACTACCATCAAATTTAACATCTCTAACTTTAAGATTAATTAATTCAGAAATTCTAGCTCCAGTGTCATAAAGTGTTGCAAGTATAGTTAAATCACGTCTACCAATTGAAGTTGATAAATCTGGTTGCTTCAATAATAATTCTAATACATTAACAGTAATATATTCCATTGGCTTTTCTATATCTTTTTTCAATGGAATATCAAAGATGTTTTGAAATTGTAATATTCTATCTGACTCATTGGGATAAATGTATTTTAAAAAGGCTTTTATATTCTTTAATCTATTATTTCTTGTGGCAATAGTATTTTTCTTTTCAATTTCTATATAATCTAAAAATTCAATTATTATATCTTTGTTAAATGTATCTAAAGAAATATCATTTATACTCATATTTTTAGCTTTGACACAGAATTTCAAAAATTCATTAAAAGTATATTTATATGATGAAATAGTGTGTTTACTAAAATTTCTTTGTATAGATAAATAACTAGTCAGATACTCTTGGAAATATTTAGGCAATTTATTCTGCATCAAAGTCACCTCCAATTTTAGGAATTGCATTCCCAATATATGAGTTGAATTTATCTAAAATATCTGGATACATATCATTTGTTAATTTTAAATAATATTCTGTACTTATAAATTTTGAATGTCCCATATATGTTTTTAATATTGGTAAATATACTGTTAAATCCTTATTCTCTTTTATAAATTTCTTTAAACAGTTAACTGCAAAAGTGTGCCTAAAATCGTGGATTCGAGGGTTGATTTTTTTATTCTTTTCTATATAAGCAGATTTCACAATACGAGCAAACGAAAATCTTAAAGTAGATTTTATAATAGGTGTTTTACTATTCTTCAGATAGAAAAAGTAATCTGTATTATAGGAATCTTTGTGCATTATATTTGCATATTCCAACATAAGATGTTTTAAATTATCGGAAACAGGTACTAATCTGTCATTATCATTTTTTGCTTCATAAATTGCAATAATACCATTTTCTAAATCTACATCTTTTATTTTTAAATTTAATGCTTCAGAAATTCTTAAACCACAACCATAAAAAATTCTAAATAGGACTGGAAACACAGTATAACTTGTTTTATAAGTACATTTGAATTTTTGATTATCTATAACATCAAAAATTTTCTTCAATTCATTACTAGCATAAATATAAGACTTATATTTATTTTTCTTAGGTATATATGTAGTTGGAATCACAAAGGCAGTTTTATTTAAGCTTATTAAATACTTGGCAAATTCTCTTACTACAACAATTCTGTTTTGTAATGATGACACTGATTCATCTTTTTGAGATTTAACCCAATCTAATCCAATTTCTTCATCTAGTATATTTTTATCTTGATATTTAGAATAACAAAAATTATCAAATTGTTCTATCAAAATTTGACTAGTGGTGTATTTATATCCTGTCGAACGTTTTAGATTTAGAAAATTTTGAATATCTTCTTTAAAATTACTTTTTAAAACATAATTTTTCATAAGTTATCAACCTCCAAATCTAAGCAACATTCTCTAAGAGATGGAATATCTACTTTTAAATAAACTGCTGTATTATTAATATCTGTATGACCTAAAATAGATGAAATAGTTGACAACTGTGTTCTATTTTGTAATAATGTAGTTGCAAGTGAATGTCTTAATGAATATGTTCCAATATATTTTTTGTCTGAAATATCTATATTTGCGAGTTTTAGATATTTTTTAAGGACATAAGAAAAATCTGAATTAGGTGTGAATTTCTCATTTTTATTGTTTAAAAAAATATATTTGGAATCAACATTAGGACGTCCATTTTTTATATAATCAATAATTGCTGTTCCAACATTATTTAGCAATGGCAAGGTAATATATTTTTTAGTTTTATTTTGATTTAAATTTATAACATTCTTTTTCCAGTCAATGTTTTCAAATTTCAGATTTTTTACATCAGTAAATCTTAAACCTAGATAAATCATAATAGTTAAAATAGCATAATCTCTTTTACCTACATTAGTAGATTTATCAATAGAATTAAGTATCTTCTCTATATCTTCAGGTGTCCAAATTGTATGCGGTATCTTACTATTATGATTGATAGGTATTTTAGGAATACATAATGATAAATCCGTTTTAGTGTAATGATTAAAATACATAAATTTAAATAGTCCTCTAAGTTTAGACACAATATTGTATTTGTTTCCTTGGCTATATTTATCTAAAGTACATATGTAATTAAATATTATGTCATTAGTAATTTTAGAAATATCATAAATATCTTTTAACCAGAGATACTTAAAGAATAGAGTTATTTCTCTTTTATTACGTGAAATGTATTTATCAGAGAGCTCTTTAATTTTTAGTTCATCTAAAAATTTCTTTAGTATTAATCGATACTGTAACTTACATTTATTTACAATATCAATTTTAAATTTTTTGTGTGATAATTTAATATGCATGATAAAAACCTCCTAAAAAATGTAAGATATTGATATATCTCCACTTTATATTTTAAGAGGTTTTAATATTGTAAGTCAAATAAGAAATGTAAAGTTGAAATTCTCTAACTCAAGTTATTGTGCTTGTTTTAGACTGTAACTTTACATTTCTTTTAACTTTACAGTCTAACACACTAGACAAACAAAGTTTGTCTGTGTGGCAGGGTTACGAACCCCACACCCCAAAACCTAAAATTGCTTAACTGCATTTTTAGGTTTTTCATAAAAATGCAGTTAAGCAATTTTTATGAATGTGAGCAAAAAAATAAATTTTTTACTCACAACAAAAAAGCACTTATGCTTTTTTGTATTCACTTTAGCAATTCAAAGTAGAAACCAGAGGGAGAGAGCTAAAGAGAAAAGGTGTAATAATCCCATTTATAAAAAATAGAATTATTACACCTATATAAGTAGAAACCGTCGGTCGTTCGCCTCGTTTCATAGGTAGTCTAGTAAGTAGCTTTGCTACTATAATTGCTGATACTACTAAAGTATCTTTGTTCATACTTATCCAAACTTTTTACAATTATAAATCCACACCAAGATATGCCACCGAATACTCTTTTATTATTGTGAGTCTGTGTTCTAAAATCTCACTCACGCACTTTGTATAATTAGACTGCTTATACAAATACGAATGAACTTTATAGCATCGGCTCATCACACCAAACACTTTTTAAGAGGTGTTGCATTTCTCTTTTTAAACCAAAAAGACTACCTGTAGCTTTAAAACTACAAGTAGTCCAGTTTATTTATATTCAATTAGTCCTCACAATCTATTTTGTGCCATTTTATTGGTGTTAGAATATTGTGAAGATAGAGTAATTTTACGATAAAAAATTTTATAGAAAATTTTCAAAAACTATTTATCAATAGTAGATTATCTGTTATAATATACCCAATAAAGCATCTAACCAATATCTAA
>CALXZT010000063.1 GCA_944393315.1 uncultured Clostridia bacterium | reverse complement strand
ATATGTGTACTGTGTTTTTTCCATATGCCATTGAAATAGTTTTTTTTATTTCAATAGTTTGAACTTTATATGTAAATGTTACAACATGTCCTTTTTCAAATACTTCTAAATATTTGTACCCATCTGAAATATAGTTTTTGCTTATATTAGTATATAAATCATATTTTTTCCCTTCTATTTCGATGCTTTCATCAACTTTTGAAAGTATTAAATGTCTACCTGCTGGAGGATTAAATGGAGCTACTAATAATCCATGATATTTTCTTGTATTAGCTCCAATTATTGTAGAGGATGCAAATCCACCTATTCCATTAGTTATTACCCATTCTTTTTGTAACCCGATTTTCTAAATTCAGCCATTCTTTTGTAAGTTTCATCCATCTTTTCCTCCTTTGTTTTATCTTTTTTTACATTTCTTGGTTTTTTTTCTGATTCTCTCATTTTTTTGTCAGATTCTTTTATTGATTTTATTCTTTCTTCATATTTTGTTCTGAATTTACTTTGTTTTCCCCTTACTCTTTTTCCCGTTTTTGAAGTATCTTTCTTTTGAACGTTTTTTGCTTGTCTTGATTTTATTTTATTTATTCTTTTATCTGATTGCAATTTAGAATTTAATAACATATATTGTGGGTCATTTTGCTTGTCTTGATATTTTAGATCATTACAAATTAATTCTATTACTGAACTTGCGACTAATCCTGCATCATGTCTTATTCTTCCTCCAGATATCATTGAAATATTTTTATGTATAAATTTTATTCCTTTTGCCTTTATATCTTCTATGTTTTGTTCTACTAAATCAGCACCTTCTTGATTATATTTTTTTATGTATTCAGGTATTACCTCTCCAGTGTCATATATGCAGTAATCAATTAATCCTTCTCCGCAGTGTTCAATAATTGCATTGATATGGTCTGCAACAGAATAGTCATCAGTTTGTCCTTGTTCTGTCATGATATTACTTATATAAATTTTTATAGCCTTACTTTCTTTTATTGTTCTTGCCACACCATTAACAAGTAAATTTGGAATTACATTTGTATATAAACTTCCTGGTCCTATTATTATGCTATCTGCATTTCTAATTGCTTCAAGTACTCCAGGTGCTGCCTTGCAATTTGACGGTGTAATGTAAACTCTATTTATTTTTGTGAATTTTTCTGTTACTATTTCTGGTATTCTTGATTTTTCATTTACTACATATCCATTATCTAATTCTGCTGAAATATGCATTTCATCCATTGTTACTGGCAAAACTTTTCCAACAATGTTAAGTATTTCATTACTTTTTACTATTGCATCTGAAAAGTCTTTATTTATTTCTTGCATAGCTAAAAAGTATATGTCTGCAAATGAAAGCCCTTTTAATTTTCCCCAAGTAAAGTTGTGATTAAATAGTTTTTCCATCTCACCATCATGTACATTTAGAGCTACCATACTTTCTTTTATGTCTTCTATTGGTAATGTTTTTAATTCTCTTCTAGACTCAGACATTTCTTTACCATAGTCAGAAACTGTTACTATTGCTGTTATATTTTTTGTGTAATTTTTAATTCCTGATAGTACTGTGTTTAGTCCGCTTCCTCCACCTATTACTACAATATTTGGTCCTTCATCATATATTGTTTTGTTAAATATTAGTGATTTAACATTTACATTTTTTCTGTTTGCCATTCTTTCATCTGTTGATTCCACTAATACTTCTAGTGTTCTTTTATTTAAGAATACTAACCCTAAAATAATACAGGTAAATCCTATAACAAATGTTATTACTATTTTTCCTATTGCATTAATAGTTGCATCTAAAACATCATATACTAATACTTGTGCTATTCCATAACAAGCTAAGATTATTCCAACTAATATTAATAGCATCCATCTTTTCATTTTTGCACTTGCTTTAAACCATTGTAAAAAACCTTTCATTATTTTTAATTCTCCTTTGAATATTTATTTTTAGATTTGATTTCTAGTTTTTATTTAATCTCCTATTACTTCTATCTCTAATTTTATTTCATGTCCAAATTTTTTATATACTTCTTTTTTGATAATTTCTATTAGCTTCAATACATCTTCTGCTTTTGCATTTCCGGTATTTACTATAAATCCTGCATGCTTAGGTGAAATTTGAGCCTCCCCAATTGTATATCCCTTTAGTCCACATTGATCAATTAATGCTGCTGTTATAAAGTCTTCTCCCCTTTTAAATGTACTGCCTGCATTCGGATATTCTAAAGGTTGCTTTTCTTTTCTCCATTCTGCAAAGTTTTTCATTTTTTCTTGAATTTCTTCTTTGTTTCCTTTTGTTAATTTTATTTGTGCCTCTATAATTATATATTTTTCTTTAGAAAAAATACTGTTTCTATATTCGAATTGAATATCTTTATTAGTAAATTTTATAATATTGCCTTTGTAATCAATTGCAGTTGCATCTATAAGAATATCTTTTATTTCTTTTCCATGTGCACCTGCATTCATTCTAATTGCTCCACCAATTGTTCCTGGTATTCCTGATAATTCTTCAAAACCAGTAAGCTCATTTTGTTTTAAAACTTGAGCAATTTCAGCTAATGTATTTCCTGCTCCTACTTTAACAATTAGTCTATCTAAATCTATTTCTATATTTTTTATGTTTATTTTTGCTACGATTCCTTTTACTCCATTATCTTTAACTAGAATGTTTGTGCCATTTCCAATTATAGTTAATGGAATTGCATTTTCATTTGTTATTTTTAACACCTCTTGCATATCTTCAATGTTGTTTATTTTTATGTAACATTCTGCTGGCCCACCTATTTTAAAGCTAGTATGTTTTGACATTTCTTCATCATAAAGTATGTGAGCATCTTTAATGTTGTACTTTTTAATAATATCTTTTATTTTCAAACTCTTCACCCTCACCTTATTATATTTTCTTGATTTTTATAGGTGTGTTTTTTAGAATTTTATCATTATTTTGTTTATTTTACAACAATTTTAAAGAAATCTCTTTAATTTTTTGGAAATGTATAGTATAATATTAATGTACTTATTTTTAGGAGGTAATAATATGTGGATGTTTTGGCTTATAGTCGCAGGAATTTTTTTTATTGGTGAAATTATTACAGTAGGTTTTTTAATTTTTTGGTTAGGAATAGGTTCTTTAATTGCTTTAATTGTTAGCTTATTTACACCAAACCTATTTATTCAAACTGCTGCTTTTGTTCTTTCTTCAATAATATTAATTTTTTCCACAAAATCTTTTGCAGATAAATTTACCAAAAAAGACACTGTTGCAACAAATGTTTATACTTTAACTGGAAAAAAAGGAATAGTTACTGAAGAAATAAATCCCACAAAAGGAAAAGGACAAATTAAAGTTGGTGGAGAAGTTTGGTCTGCAACTTGTGATGAGAATTTAATTATACCGAAAGATTCAGAAGTTGAAATTGTTAAAATAGAAGGTGTAAAAGCATATGTTACTACACTAAAGGTTCCTAATGTACAAAATTAGTTTTTAATATTTTATATTTATATAATAATAGCAAATTTGCTATAAAGGGAGGTTTTTTAAAATGTGGTTTTTAATCGTTTTACTAATTATAGTATTAGTTATCGCATTTAAATCAATTAAAGTCATTAAACAAGCTGAGGTTTACATTATTGAAAGATTAGGTAAGTTTCATAAGGTTGCAGATGCCGGTCTTACAATAATAGTTCCATTCTTAGATCATGTAAGAAGTGTTGTTAGTTTAAAACAACAAACCATGGATATTCCACCTCAAGGAGTTATTACTAAAGATAATGTTACAATTACTATAGATACAGTTGTTTTTTATCAAATTACAGATCCTGCAAAAGCAGTTTATGAAATTCAAAGCTTGAAAAAAGGTATTGAATACTTAGCAATAACAACAATACGTGATATTGTTGGTAAAATGGATTTAGATGAAACCTTTAGTTCAAGAGATGCAATTAATCAAGAGTTAAGAGTTATTCTTGATGAAGCTACTGATAGATGGGGATGTAAAATAGATAGAGTTGAAATTAAAGATATCAACCCTCCAGCTGATATTAGAGATGCAATGGAAAAACAAATGAATGCAGAAAGAAATAAAAGAGCTTTAATTCTTGAAGCTGAAGCACAAAGGCAATCTGCAATTACTATTGCTGAAGGTAAAAAAGAAGCTGCTATATTAGAAGCTGATGCAGACAAAGAAGCAGCTATAAGAAGAGCTGCTGGTCAAGCTGAAGCTATTAAGGAAGTCGCAGAGGCTAAAGCTAGAGAAATTCAATTGGTTTATGAGGCCATTAAAAATGCAAATCCTGATGATAAATTAGTTCAATTAAAATCTCTTGAAGCTCTTGAAAGAGTTGCTGAAGGTGAAGCTAATAAAGTATTTATCCCTTTTGAAGCAACAGGTGCTTTAAGTAGCTTAGGTGCAATTAAAGAAGTTATGAATGATAATAAAAAATAACTTATCATAAATAAAAAAATCCAGCTAGTAAAGTTGGATTTTTTTATTTATTAATTAGTCATTTTATAAAATATATTCTCTTTGCATCACAAATTAAACTACAAAAAATCACATAGAATTGGAATATGGTTCAACATGTACAATTGCTTTATACACATTTTCCAATTTTGAAATATCCATTTCTAGACAATCTGCTAAATCATGACTATTTTTGGTTGACATTTCTCCATCTACTTGTATTGTTAAGAAAATCATATATTTATAACCAACTGGTGACGAGGTTATATCTTTTATTTTTTTGATGTCTTTATAGCTATGAGCTAGGTCTAGAATTATATCTTTAGTCTTTTCATCTACTGATTTATCCATCAGTACATTATAACTTTCTAGAAATATTTTTATTCCCGTATGACATATCCATAACGAAATTCCTATTCCTACTATACTATCAAACCAATATATGTTTACTTTTGTAAGCAAAATAGAAATTAGAGTAAAAGTAGTTACAATACAATCATTTCTGTGATCTTCCATATTTGCTTCTAGTAAAATATTGTTGTATTTTTTGCTAATTTTCTTTACATATATATATAATGAAATTTTAGTAATTATTGTAATTAGACATACTATTATTAGAAACCATGAAAATTTAAGTTCACTTCCTAATATTAATGTCATAATTGAATCATATAATAGTTTTGCTGATACCAAAATCATTGATATGCTTATAAACATTGAAAATATGTATTCTGCTTTTCCATGTCCAAAATTGTGGTCTTCATCATTTGGCTCACTTGCTATTTTGTTTCCTATAAAAGTCATTAGTGATGCAAAAATATCTCCTGCACTATTTATGCTGTCAGCTATCATAGCTTGACTCTTGCTTACAAAACCTACTATGGCTTTTATTATAAGTAGAAATATATTACCTATTATTCCATATATTCCAGCACTTTTTGTTTGTTTTTCTCTATCACTCATTTTATCAGCCCCTTGCTTTGTGGATTATAGCATAACTTTTTTTTAAAATCAATTCAATTTATATTTGATTAATTTACATAATTATATAAATCTTGCAAATTTTGGAATATTGTGGTATAATTTGTATTGAAATATTGTAGTATACAAATGAGGTGTTTTTAATGGTAATACTATATGTAATATATTTTTTACTATTTATTATATTCGCATTATTTGCATATGCAGTTTTACAAATTAAATTATTTGGAATGAATGTAAAAGATTTTTGGAGCTTTATAGAGGCTAACCAAATCTTAGATAAATTATATAGTTATTCAAAAAGATATGAAAAATTATCTTCTCAAGAACAAGTTATATTTTTACTTGAAGCAGAAAGAATCTTTGAGGCTTTTGATAAAATTCCTAATGCTTTATGGGAGGATGAATATGATAAATATAAAACAGTTTTAGAAAGTTATGAGAGCATAAAAATGCTACGATGGGCTGAATCTCATAATTAATTTTAAAAGCAAATAGTAAAATCCAACATGTTCAACTGTCTGCTTAAAGTCATATTTTATGAAATGACCCTGACAAAAAATAAAGTACCATATACATTTATCTGCTTCTATTATCTTTATCTTGAATGGATGATTGATATAATTTTCTTAATTGTTCACCAGTAATATTTATTACTTTTCCACCTTTAGGATTAATCTTTTCATCGCCAAATACAACCCAAATAACATTTCTAACTGTTTCTCTAGGCATATCAGCTTTTCCATCTGTAAATATTATTTTGTTTGCTGCTTTTCTTGAAAAAGCTCCGATTGCTGCATTAAAATCTGTTCCTCCACCTATTGGGAAACTCATATTATCGATATCTTCTGTTTTTTTAAGTTCTGTAAATCCGTGAAATTCTGTATTAAAACATCCTACTTTTACTTTTGAATTATACAAAATATTTTTACATTCTCTTAAAAAATTCTTTAGCAGTACTTCACTTACTGATCCACTTGTATCTAATAAAATTTCTGCCTCTGGCATTGGAAGTTGTTCAATTCTATGTCTGAAATATCCATTTCTCATTCTAGCATTTTTCCTTGTATATTCCTCATCATATCTTATTGCTTGCCTTAACAACTTTCTCCAATCAATTAATGGAGTAGCTATTCCAATATCAGATAATTTTTTTCCTTCTCTTTGTATTCCGTCTCCAGCTTCGTGTGATGACTTGTTTGCTAATTCTCTACTTAATTCTTGTAATTGTTTTCTTCTTTCTATTTTATTTTGTTTAAAAGTTTCTCTTTCACCCTTTCATTAAACATTTTACCATCCATTCTAAAATCTCCTCATTATATTTATCTTAATAGCATTATGCTACTTTTATTCCTGTATCAATTATTTCTTGCACAAAAGGGTTTCCTTCTTCAAAATCTTTTACTTTTATTGGGTGTGGCTCTATTCTTAAATCTATATTTTGTGTTAACATCATTAGTTCTACCATCAAATCAAAAACATTGTTATCACTATTAATAATAATAGCTACATCTATATCACTATCTTCATGATTTGTTCCTTTTGCATAAGAACCAAATAAATATACTCCTTGAATGCTATAATGTTTAGATATTTCTTTAATATATTCTTCTACACTTTTTAAAACATCTATATCAACATTTCTTTTAACCATGACCTTACCTCCTTTATATTTTCTATTTGTTCAGATGTATATTCTTTTGTACATCTCTCATAAAATTCGTTTTTATAATCATCGTATCTTGCACTAATATTAAATGAATTACATGTCATTAAAATCTTTGTTTTTCTCTCATCTAATTCAATATTACATCTCTCTGCTAATATATTCAAATTATGAATTTTAGGTGGATATGAATTATCTTTATTTACTTTAGCGTATATTGCTTTTAGCAACTTTTCAATCGTTAAATGCCCTATAAATAAAGCCCATGTATATTGTTCTGTTTCAAAATTCTTTTCCATTGATTCATAATCTCTATCAGAGCTTTCAATCCAATAATTCATTAAATCTATACTATTCATATTCTTTCTTCCTTTCAATCTATTCTTATTATAACATTAAAGTCAAAATCTCACTACATATTATTGCTAATATTCTTGTAAAATTTACTTGTTTTTTTGAAATCAACTGATAAAACTCATCTACAATCAGAATTAATTACAATAGCTCCCTTTTCAATTACACTCTCTGGTAATTCCTCTATTAAAACTGCTGATTTTCCAGCTTTTATATATTCACCTAATAAATCTACTTGCTCTTTATTCATTATTATCTT
>CALXZT010000062.1 GCA_944393315.1 uncultured Clostridia bacterium | reverse complement strand
CTTTCCTCGAGCTTTTTGGTTTTATAATAAATATATGTAATGCAACAATAAAAGCAAGTATAGGAGGAAATAAGATGATTGTGCCAATAGCGTTTTTATTAGGAATGATGATTTCGAGATCAGTTTTGATAGTGACTATCGAGTTGTCAAAAATAAACGGAAAAGTCTCTAAAAAATTCACTGCTGTCGGGGGTATGTCAATTATTGCACTCATCGTATGTTTAATAGGGTTTATATTAGCGATGTGCAAGGCAATCTATGAATATTAACAGAACATTGAGATAAAGCAAGAGCGGAAGAAGATAAACTCTTATCCTTGGAGTACTCAGAGAAACTCCAGGGCTGGAAAACCAGCAAAGAAGGAGATAGCATATATCTTCTTCTGTACAAGAATGAAAACTATAATACAGAGGGGGAAGTGACATACGACATACAAGGAAACGTACCAGTTCTATTACATCAAAATCCACCAACCACCACTACCTGTGGGGTTCCAATTATAACATATTCCCTGTACATCCCGCTAGAAAGTATAGCTGGGGGATATCACCGAATAAAGTGCTATTGCCAAAGAGGAGCTCTATTTGCGTAGAGCTCCTCTTTGTTAGATTATTACACTGAAAAGTGTACAACATGTTAAATTGATTGAACTGCCATTAAGAAATAGAAATATTAAAGAAATATTCAAAAAAAATTGACTAATTCTAATTTTTATAATAAAATTACAGCAACATTTCAATTAAACAATAAATTATGGAGGGTAACATGTATAACTTTTTAAAAGGAATTATAGTTGGAATAGGTGGAATAGCACCTGGATTAAGTGGAAGTGTATTATTAGTAATATTAGGACTATACCAAAAAACCATAAATGCAATAGGAACAATATTTAAAGATTTTAAGAAAAACGTGGCATTCTTATTTCCTTTGTTTTTAGGTTTTGGAGTAGGAGTAATTATATTTAGTAAAATAGTAGATTTTTTATTAATAAATTATGAAATGTATACAAGGTTTGCTTTTTTAGGATTAGTTTTAGGAACAATACCACTTTTTTATAAAGAAGTAAAAAAAGAAGGATTTAATAAAAAATATTACATAGTAATGTTAATATCCGCCTTTGCTGGACTAGGTCTATTTTATTTTAATAAAGATTTATTTCCAGTAATTACAGAGCCTAATCTAATTCAATCAATACTATTGGGAGTAGCAGTTGCAGGTTCTTCAATAATTCCTGGTGTAGATAGTGCAGTAATATTATCTTCTTTAGGTTTATACGAACTATATGTAAGCTCTTTAGCTAACTTTAATTTATCTGTTTTAATACCAGCAGGTATTGGTTTAGCAGTAGGAGCATTAGTAATATCATTTTTAGTAAGTAAATTATTAAGCAAATATTACACTGTAACTTTCTCAATAATATTTGGACTATTCTTATCAATTATTCCAAATGTCCTTAACAGCAGTTGTGTTTTAGGATTTAATATAAATTCAATTATATCTTTATTAATACTAATAATAGGTTTTGGATTTTCTTATTTTTTAGGAGATGTAAAAACAAACATAGCAAAAGTAAAAGCATTAATTGAAAAATATAAAAAAATCAAGAGCAAAAACAATGTTAAAGAACCAAATGTATAACACTAGTCAAAAGAGGTATACTAAAACGAAGGGTGGGTCCTAAAATAGGATCCACCCTTCAATGAAGTTTCATCAATCACCCACTACAACCCAATCCTCAGGGTTTGCGTGTTGCGGACCTAGAATGAGTGTAGAACCATTACAGTAAAACGTTTCGAAAACAATTACATGATATGGGCTTGCAGAGATAAGCTGCACGGGTTCATCCATAAAGGAGCGATTCACATAATTCGTATAGAATATAGGTTTGATTCGCTTTATCATTCTACCACGATACTCATTCAGAGTATTGTGCCGTGCTCTTAGTGCACGACCCATTGGAATCCAATTCCTGTCTGTGAACTCAATAGGCAAAGTATGCTCGCTACCCCCACGTGAGCTTCTAATTATCATCCTGCCATCGGGAGTAAACCCAATGAGAATTTGAAATTCATCGGTGTAACAGAAATCTTCTGTAGTGCTTCGAAAACCATCCAGACACGCAAGAAATAAATCCATCTTTTTCACTAAACCCTTTGGATCTTTGAAATGGAAACGGGCGGGTTTTGTCCTTATAATTTCCTTCCCAATAAAGCGACGTAAATACTGGACAGTTTTTTTGATTGACCTTTTCATTTTGAGATTCCTCCAAAAATAAATTTTTTGTTATTAGTCTTCCTCTACTGAAAAAAGAGGAACATTACATGTAGTAACTATTTACATAAAAATAGCAAATGTTAATTGTACAATGTATTTTTACTGAGTAATAATCAAAAAACTTTACTAATAAAAATTAAAATGATATAATCTAGAAAAATATAAAAAGAGGTAAAAAAATGAAAAAGAAACATAAGAAAAAATTAATAAATCTAATAGTGTCCATGATAGTAATGTTAGTAGTTACTGGCGTAGGATATTTTCAAAGCACTTTTGAAGAAGAAGCAAAAGGGCAAGCATTAGCAAAACCACGGAATGCAAGAGGTATCTTTCAACTTACAAGAAATTCCAGAATTTGATGAAACTAAACCATATGTAATAATAAATAATAATATACCAGACTTTAGCGAAGAAGAGATAACAACAAAATCTTTTGAAAAATATAGCGAGTTAGATGAACTTGGAAGATGTGGAGTCGCATATGCCAATATCGGAATTGATACTATGCCAATAGAAGAAAGAGAGTCTATTGGGCAAATAAAACCTACAGGTTGGCACACAGTAAAATATGATTGTGTTGATGGAAAATATTTATATAATAGATGCCATTTAATAGGATATCAATTAACAGCAGAAAATGCTAATGAAAAAAATTTAATAACAGGTACTAGATATATGAATGTAGAAGGAATGTTACCATTTGAAAATAAAGTAGTAGAGTATATTAAAGAAACTGGTAATCATGTTTTGTATAGGGTAACACCAATATTTAAAGATAACAACTTAGTAGCAAGTGGAGTGCAAATGGAGGCAAAATCAGTCGAAGACAATGGAGAAGGAATTTTATTTAATATATTTGTATATAATAATCAACCTAATATAGAGATAGATTATTTGACTGGTGACAGTAAACTTATAAATAAATAGAGGATATCTAGAAAGATATCCTTTAATTAATGTAAGAGGTGGAAAAATACACTAAGTATTATTTATTCTATTAATGAAATCATCAACTATATTATAGAAGCTATACTGAGCAGAATCATACCCTAATAATCCAGCAACAGAAGGGTTTGGAACAATTATCGATTTACCATTATATTCTATAGTATACCTCTCATTTATATAAAAACTTGTATTTATAGTAGGACTTTTACTTATATAATCTTCTAAAGCGGTTTTTAAATCATTAATCAAGGATTGTTCAATATCTTTTGAAATAATGTTATTTGAACCATCCGAATTAGAGTTTCTTATTCCAATAGTATTTGTATTAGCATAAATATAATAGTGAGTCATTGAAGCAGTGCTAGTCTCAGGTCCAGCACATTTGTATATCTCCATTAAAATAATTTCTTGATTAGAGGTTTGTCTAGTTACTGTAAAAATAGACATTAAAGCAACTAGTAAAATCAAGATTATCAGAATTATAAAATCAATTTTTTTTCTATCTTTTTTTACATTATTCTCCATGAGTTAAACTCCTTATCACTTTTACTAATGAAATTATAACATAATATATAAAAAAGTTTCAATGGGAATTCAAATATATATTGTAAAAATATCAAATAAAGTGTAAAATATTAAAAAAGGAGTAAAATATGTCAAATATAATAGATTATTTAAAATGAAGATGGAATTTAAGTTCTGAAATAAATCCTATCAATGAAATATAGTAAAAACAGAAGCAAAAACAATAGCAGATTTTTCTGCCAATGGCTAAAAAAATAAAAAAGAGAGTGATGAGTGATGAAAAAAACAAGGGAAAAACTAATCGAATCATATAAAGAAACTAAAAAAAGTAGTATAGTAGTATATTTTGTATTAAGAGTACTTGTAATATTTAGTATGGTAAGACAAATATTAAGAGGAGACTTAAATCGGAGCCTTTCTTTGTATATTGTCTTTAATATTATTTACCATACCAGGATTAATAAAAATAAAATTAAAAATCACACTACCAAGTGTATTAGAAATTATAATTTATATTTTTATATTTTCAGCTGAAATATTAGGCGAAATTTATAATTTCTATGGAAATATTCCTAATTGGGATTTAATGCTACATACTATTAATGGTTTTTTATGTGCAGCAGTTGGATTTTCACTTATTGATTTATTAAATAAAAATAGCAAAAAATTAAAATTATCACCATTTTATGTAACACTTGTAGCATTTTGTTTTAGTATGACCGTAGGAGTGTGCTGGGAATTTTTTGAATATACTGCAGATAAGTTACTTTTATATGACATGCAAAAAGACACTTTAGTTTCAACAATATCTACAGTTGAATTAGATCCTGAAAAAAGCAATAAAGCAGTCGTTATAAATAATATAAATAAAACAATATTATATGATACAAATGGAAATGAAATTGCAACTATTGATGGTGGTTATCTAGATATTGGACTAAACGATACTATGGAAGACTTATTTGTAAACTTAATAGGAGCAATAACCTTTTCATTTATAGGATATTTCTATATTAAAAATAGAGACAAATACAAATTTGCAGAACATTTTATACCTGTTAAAGATGAGTAGACAACCATTATGTTAAAAGTTTAATTTTATTTCCTTTTTTTTCAATAATACCGCTGGTCAATTAGTGACTTTATATCTCTCATCATTGCACTCCTATCAATACTTAAATAATCTGCTAAATCTGTATAAGAAAACGGAATAGTAATAGTTTTACTTAAAGTTTTTGATGAGAGTAAATTAAAATATGAAATAAGCTTATCTCTTATATTTCTTTTAGATAAAAGTTCAACCCTCATATTTAGATTAATTATATTATGTAAGAGTAATGTTGAGAAGTGATTAATTAAAGTGCTATGAAAACTACAATTTTTGCGACATTTGTAATTAATATTATCATATATATAAAAAAGAACTTCACAATTTTTTCTAGCAAGAACAAAAAGTTCATTATTAGTATTTGCAGGGTAAAATACTTCGCCAAAAGTATCATATTGATTAAAATTTGCTATGATAGTTTTATGACCATAGAAATCATAACGAATTAAATCAGCCTCACCATTTAATAAAATACAAAACTGATTTCTTTTTTCGATATATGTTGTAACTGTTTCACCTTTTGAAAACTTTTTAATTTGAACTTTTGAACAGTTATTAGTAAAATCTTTGATAAATTGCTCCATCTCAAAACTATTATCCATGTAAATACACCTCAAACATTTCAAAAATATTACAAATATTTCAAAAACATTATATTTAATTTTTGTGGCTTTTGCAACAATTTTTTGAAAAAATAAATAATATAATAAAAATAATTATAGATACCTGATATTAGAAAGGGGGAAGCTAGCTTCATAAGCATAGCAAAATAAAGATGAAAGTAATAAAAAGAGACGGAAGAGCTGTAGACTATGACAAATCAAAAATTGCAGTAGCAATTGAAAAAGCTAATAAAGAAGTTAGAAAAGACGAAAGAGCAAACAAAGGAGACATTAAAAGAATAATTGAATATATTGAAGAACTAAACAAAAAAAGAATTCTTGTAGAAGATATACAAGATATAATAGAACAAAAATTAATGGAATTTCAAAAATATGAACTTGCAAAAAAATATATTGTATATAGATATACAAGGGCATTAGTTAGAAAGCAAAATACAACAGATGAATCAATATTAGGCTTAATAAGAAACACAAACAAATCAGTAATGGATAAAAACTCAAATAAAAACGCGGTTTTAGCCTCAACCCAAAGAGACTTAATAGCAGGAGAAGTTTCAAAAGATTTAACTAAAAGAATGTTACTACCTGAAAAAATTTCAAAGGCACATGAAGAGGGAATTTTATATTTTCATAATGCAGATTACTTTTTACAACCAATTTTCAATTGCTGTTTAATAAATTTAAAAGACATGCTAGAAAATGGAACTGTAATAAATGGAAAATTAATTGAAAGCCCTAAAACTTTTCAGGTAGCATGTACAATAACAACTCAAATAATTGCTTCTGTAGCAAGTGCCCAATATGGAGAGCAATCAATAGATATTAGACATCTAGGAAAATATTTAAGAAAAACATACGAAAAATATAAAAAAGAATTAACAGAAGAATATAAAAATAAACTATCAGAAGAAATAATAGAGAATATTACTCAAACAAGACTTAGAGAAGAACTAAGACAAGGAGTTCAAACAATTCAATATCAAATAAATTCTTTGATGACAGTCAGCGGAAAACCTCCTTTTATAACACTTTTTTTAAATCTTGATAAAAATGATGAATACATAAAAGAAAATGCCATAATTATTGAAGAAATAATAAAACAAAGATATCAAGGAATAAAAAATGAAGAAGGAGTTTATGTAACACCTGACTTTCCAAAATTAATATATGTCCTAGATGAGCATAATTGTCTAAAAGGTGGTGAGTATGATTATTTAACAAGACTTGCAGTTAAATGTTCAGCAAAAAGAATATATCCAAACTATATTTCAGCTAAAAAAATGCGTGAAAACTACGAAGGAAATGTATATAGTCCAATGGGGTGTAGAAGTTTTCTATCACCATGGAAGGATGAAAATGGAAAATATCAATTTGAAGGAAGATTTAATCAAGGGGTGGTTAGTATAAATTTACCGCAAATAGGATTAGTAGCAGATGGTAATGAAGAAAAATTCTGGACAATTTTAGATGAGAGACTAGAACTATGCAAAGAAGCGTTAATGTGTAGACACTATTCATTACTTGGAACCGCTTCAGATGTTAGTCCAGTTCATTGGAAATATGGAGCAATTGCAAGATTACAATCAGGAGAAAAGATAGACAAACTATTAAAAGGTGGTTATTCAAGCTTGTCACTAGGATATATAGGTATTTATGAAACAACAAAATTGGTAAAAGGCGTTTCTCACACAACTAAAGAGGGACACGAATTTGCAATAAAACTAATGAAATACTTAAGAGAAACAACTGATAGATGGAAAAGAGAAACAGGATTAGGCTTTGCGTTATATAGTACCCCATCAGATAGTTTATGTTATGAATTCGCACGTATTGATAAAGAAAAATTTGGAAGCATTGAAGATATAACCGATAAAGGATATTATACAAACTCATATCATGTAGATGACAGAGAAAATATGGATATAATAAATAAACTTTCTTTTGAAAGTGAGTTTCAAAAAATATCTTCAGGAGGGTCAATATCATATGTTGAAATTACTAATATATCAGAAAACCTAACAGAACTTGAAGAAATAGTAAAATTTATTTATGAAAATATTCTATATGCAGAATTTAAAATCAAATTTTCCGATATGTAGGAAAACTAAAAACATTAAATTTAAATATTATATTACATTTAAAATATGAAGAAGTAATTCCAGAAAGCTATTACTTCTTTTTATTAAAAACTTGAAAAAAATCAAAAAATATAATAAAATTAATCAAAATAAAAAGAAAGGTAAAAATAAAAGGAAACTA
>CALXZT010000061.1 GCA_944393315.1 uncultured Clostridia bacterium | reverse complement strand
ATTACTTACAACAGTAATTCCTCAAATATATAAAATGTAACTGGTAAAATATGTCAGAGAATTATTTTACCCTAGCTTTTGTCCCCATTTGGTTGACAAAAACCCATAAAAGAATAATCGGAATAATAATTACCATTACTGCCATAAACTTTTCATGTCTATTCATTATTTTTCTCTGTCCTTTCCTTTAGGTTCTCGACCTATTCTATCTTTAATTATACCATATTTTTCGCTATTTTTCAACTTTTACTCTAGAACACATTTAATATGCACATCTTTTAATTGTTCTTCTGATACTTTTGAAGGTGCTCCCATAAGTAAATCTCTTGCTCTTTTATTTTTCGGAAATGCAATTACTTCTCTAATATTTTGCGAATCTGCAATTAGCATTACCATTCTATCTATTCCTGGTGCTGCTCCTGCGTGTGGTGGTGTTCCATATTGGAAAGCATTATATAATGCTCCAAACCTTGTTTTTACATCTTCTTCGCTATATCCTGCTATTTCAAAAGCTTTTACCATTATTTCTGGATTGTGATTTCTTACAGCTCCTGATGCCATTTCATATCCATTACATACTAAATCATATTGATATGCTAAAATGTCTAATGGATTTTGCGTATTTAGAGCATCTAACCCTCCTTGTGGCATTGAAAAAGGATTGTGTGAAAAGTCTATTTTTTCATTCCCGTTTTCATCTTCTGAAAGCTCATACATTGGAAAATCTACTATAAAACAGAATCTGTAAACATTTTTTTCTATTAAGTCT
Source organism: uncultured Clostridia bacterium (assembly GCA_944393315.1). GTDB lineage: Bacteria > Bacillota > Clostridia > TANB77 > CAG-508 > CAG-269. The sequence goes on along the minus strand of CALXZT010000061.1, from coordinate 7,124 downwards.
AATCTTTTTCCTAGTTCTATTCTTACTAGTCCTGCTATTTTTTGAGCATGCTCTAGTTTTTCATCTGCGACAAAAAATACTGCATCTTTTTCTGCTACATTAAATTTTGATATTAAATTTTGTTTCATATCTTCTGTTATAAATTTTGCAATTCCTCCTGTAAAGGCTCCTTCTTCTAGTTTGCTCCATGCTAAACCTTTTGCTCCACATTCTTGCACTGCAAATTCTGTCATACTATCAAAAAATTTTCTTCCTTGGCTTCCTCCTTCAGGCACTCTTATCATTTTTATTATTTTACCCTTAAATGCATTAAAGTCTGTATCAGAAAATACTGTACTTACATCTTGTATTATTAATGGGTTTCTTAAGTCTGGTTTATCTATTCCATATTTCTCCATTGCTTCTTTATATGGAATTTTGATAAATGGTCCTTCATCTACTTTCCAATCTGTGAATTTTCTATATGTATATGTCATTACTTCTTCGATTACTTTGAAAACATCTTCTTGTGTTGCAAAACTCATTTCAAAGTCTAATTGATAAAATTCGCCTGGTGCTCTATCTGCACGAGGGTCTTCATCTCTAAAACATGGTGCTATTTGATAATATTTATTAAACCCACTTACCATTAATAACTGTTTGAATTGTTGTGGTGCTTGTGGTAGTGCATAAAATTCACCTGGATTTAATCTACTTGGTACTAAGTAATCTCTAGCTCCCTCTGGTGAAGAGTTTGCAAGTATTGGAGTTTGAATCTCTGAAAATCCTAATTCGTCCATCTTGTCTCTTATAGTTTTTAAAATTTTTGAACGTAATAATATTGTCTTGTGTAATTTATCATTTCTTAAATCTAAAAACCTATATTCTAATCTTAAGTCTTCTCTAACATCTTGGTCTGTGTTTATTTCAAATGGTAAAACAGATTTACATTTTCCTAAAACTTCAATTTTTCTTGCTACAACTTCAATTTCACCTGTTGGAATTTTTAAGTTTTTATTTGATCTTTCCACAACTTTTCCAGAAATGTGGATGCAACTTTCTGTACTTAACTCTTTTGCTTGTTTTTGAAGTTCTTCATCATTTATGATAATTTGTGTTATTCCAAATTCATCTCTTAGGTCTATAAATACCATTCCACCTAAATTCCTTGTTTTTTGAATCCATCCGGCAAGTTCTACTTCTTCTCCTATATTGCTTTTATTTAGTTCTCCTAAATTGTGCGTTCTGTACATTTTGCACTCCCCCTTTTGATTGCTTTTAAAATTACTATTATATAATAGCACATTTTTGTCACTTTATCAATTTTTTCCAGAAAAATCAATTAAAAAAGAGGGATTTTAATTTTAATTTCATTTTACTTTTCTTCAAATGTTTTTTATAAAAAATTTTTTATATTACAATACTTGCTTTTTCTAAATTTTATGTATAATATATTTATATAATTTGAAATGAGGAGATTTTAAATGTTAAATTTAGATGTACTAATAGATGAACAAACAATTTATAAAAGAATTGATGAACTTGCTAAACAAATTGAAAAAGATTATGAGAATGAAGAACTTGTTTGTATATGTATTTTAAAGGGATCTTTTCCTTTTATTTGGGAACTTGGAAAAAGAATTCATAAAAACAATATATCTTTTGAATTTATGGAAATATCTAGCTATGGAAGTTCTTTTGAAACTTCTGGAAAAATAAATGTAAAAAAAGATGTTTCTTGTGACTTAACAGGTAAAAACATATTAGTAATTGAAGATATTATCGATACAGGAACTACTTTAAGTTATTTAACTGATTACTTAAAAGCAAAAAATCCTAAAAGTTTAAAAATTGCTACATTATTAAATAAGCCTTCTCGAAGACTTATTGACATTTATGTTGATTACATTGGTTTTTCAATTGAAGATAAATTTGTTCTTGGCTTTGGTTTGGATTTAGACCAAAATTATAGAAATCTACCTTATATTGCATATGTTAAAAATTAACTTATAGCTGTAGCTTAGATTGTTTTAATTATATGCAACTTACAATATCGCATAAAATTAAAACTAATATAAAAAAGTAGAATTTTTATCATTTTACTTTTTTATACTAGTTTTTATGTTAAAATTCTAATCACATCATGATATGTTATATACAATGATAGTGCTATTAATAGTGAGAAACCTATTAAAGTTATTTTTGCTTCTGTTTCAAGAGTTATTTTTTTCCTTCTAATTGCTTCAACTATAAGCAATACTATTTTGCCACCATCTAAGGCTGGAATTGGTAACAAGTTTGTTACTCCTAATGAGACTGATATTACAGCTAAAACATAAAAGTAATTTGCAAATCCTGAAGTTTGAACTACTATTTGTGATATTCCTACAGGACCTGTCATTTGTTCTACTGATATTCCATTTGTAAATAGCATTTTTAAGCTATCAAAAATTGATACTATAAATTCACCTGTATTAATTCCAGCATAATATATTCTGTTTAATATAGTATCTTTTGATGGGTCTGCAAATTGAAGTCCTACTGTTGAGACTAATAAAAAATATGCAAATATTCCAAAAAATATATTAACTATTGCTCCTGCTGATACTATTGCTATTCTTTTTAGAATACTAACATTTGTGAAGGCTCTTTTGTCTTGCGAATCTTCTGATTCTCCCTCCATTTGTACAAAACCACCTAAAGGGATTATTCTAATTGAATATAGAGTTTCTTTTCCTCGCTTTTTCCATATGGCTTTTCCAAAACCAATTGAAAATTCATTTACTTTTACTTTGCAGAGTTTTGCAACTAAGAAATGTCCTCCCTCATGTATTAACACTAAAAAACCTAGTAAAAAAATTATTTTTATTGCATTTATAATCGCTGATATCAATTTTACCTCCTATAATAGATTTAATAAAATATATGCAAATGGCGCAATAAACATTATACTGTCTATTCTATCTAGCATTCCACCATGTCCTGGTATTAAGTTACTATAATCTTTTATATCTACATATCTTTTTATTGTTGATGCTGCAAAATCTCCTATTTGGCTAATAATACTTAATGCTAACCCTATTATTGCTATATAGATATAAGAATAGTCTACATTTGTATACATATTTATAAAATATGTATATATTAGAACAACTATTACTGCTCCTATTGTTCCAGCAATGCATCCTTCAATTGATTTTTTGGGGCTTACTTTGCTAAATTTGTGCTTTCCCAATCTTCTTCCAATTATATATGCGAAAACATCTGTTGCCCATCCTGAAAAAAGCACATACCATATTAATATTCTTCCATTCTCTAGATTTCTTATCATTGCCATTGAACCTATAAAAAATACTATATAAATAATTCCCATAAATGTATATACTAAATCATTAAAATCTGTTCTCATTCCTGTTACTATTACTTGTAAAAAAAGCAAAGTTAATATTGTAGGAATTGCTGCTAATATTATGTTTCCATATATCTGTTTTGGTACTATACTTAGCAAAGAAATAAGCATACATGATAAATATGATATCCATTTTATTGGTTTACATTTTTTTTGTATTGCATGTAAATATTCATGCATTGAAAGTATTGCAATTATCGCAAGACCTATACTTATTATGTATTTATCCCCTATTATAAAAATTAATGCTACTAATGGAAATCCTATTAATGCAGAACTTATTCTTTTAAAATTTGAACTTACAGCTTTTTTTACTTTCTCTGCTTTCATTTATATTTCTTCTCCTTTTAGTTTTTGTTATTGCTTTGGTGCTAGTTTATATGTATTTAATTTGCTCCAAACTTTCTTGTTCTTCTGTTATATTCCTTTATTGCTTCCTCTAAATCATTTTCAGTAAAGTCAGGCCAGTTTTTTTGTATAAAATATAATTCTGAATAAGTAGATTGCCAAGCTAAAAATCCACTTAATCTTTGCTCACCACTTGTTCTTATTATTAAATCTGGTTCTGGCATATCTTTAGTATATAAATATGAGTTTATTAATTGTTCTGTTATTTCTTCTTCTTTGATTTTTTCTTTTTTTACATCATTTGCAATTTCTTGAATTGCCTTAATTATCTCTGCTCTTCCACCATAGTTTAAAGCAATACTAAATGTTACCCCTGTGTTGTTTTTTGTTCTTTCTATACACTCTTTAATACTTTTTTGAGTTCCTTCAGGAAATTTTGTAATATCTCCTAAAACTTTTATTTTAATGTTTTCTGTATCTGCTCTTTTGGCATAATCTGATAAATAATTTTGTAATAGTAACATTAAACCACTTACTTCATCTTGTGATCTTTTCCAGTTTTCGGTTGAAAATGCATATACTGTGATATATTTTAATCCAATTTTGTTTGCATATCTTACTATATTTTCAATTGTTTTTGCTCCTGCTTTGTGTCCAAATCCTGCAGGCTTTCCTTGAGATTTTGCCCATCTTCGGTTACCATCCATAATAATTGCTATATGTGTTGGCATGGCTTGTTTGTTATTTTCCATTGCTTTCTCCCCTTTATTATTTGTTCCTTGTTTGTATGTAAATGGCAAGATTTTCTAAAAATTCTCCATTTTCTTTATATGTTTTTGCTATTTCTATTGCTTCATTTGTTAATTTTTCAAGCATTTTTTGTGAATCAGACAAGCCATATTTAGTTACATATGTACATTTGCCTCTTTTTATATCATTTCCTACTGGCTTTCCTAAAATTTTTTCGTCTCCAATAGCTGATAATATGTCATCTTTTATCTGAAAGGTAAGTCCAATTATTTCAGAATATTTTGTTATTTTTTCTAAATCTTCTGTAGAAGCATTAGACATTATTGCTCCAATTCTTGCAGATGCTCTTAATAATGCACCTGTTTTGTTTTTGTGCATATATTCCAAATAATCTGATGATATTGCTTTTCCCTCAAATTCTGTATCTACATATTCTCCTGCAATCATTCTGTCTGTTGCATTAGATAGCTCACTAAAAGCTATGATTTTCTGCTTTTGAGTTTCTAGATTTTGTTCTTGTAATATATTTTTAGCTATGACTTGATATGCATTATTTAAAAGTCCATCTCCTGCTAATATTGCAGTTGCTTCATTGAATTTTTTATGATTAGTCTGTTTTCCATGTCTGAAATCATCATTATCGATTCCTGGTAAATCATCATGTATTAATGAGAAATTATGTATCATTTCGATTGCTACTGCATATGGTATGCAAATATTATAATCTTCTTTAAAAATTTTGTATACATTTATCATAAGAATTGGCCTTAGTCTTTTTCCTCCTGCCATTAAACTATATTCCATTGCTTGATTTAATACTTTTTCTGGGCATTCTTGCTTTCTCAAATATTTTTCTAACTCATTATTTATTATTTCTTGATATTTGTTTAATTCTTTTTTAAATTCCATGTTTTTTCCTTCCGCTTTATGCTTTATATTGGAGAAATTTATTGCTCTCTATATTATTATATTATATGCTCATTATGTCCAATTCCTTGTTTGATAAAATTTTATCTATCTCTTCTATTTTTGAGTCTGTAAGTTTTTGTACTTCGTTTTCTGCAATTTTTAATTCATCTTCTGTTATTTCACTATTTTTTTGCATAGCTTTAAATTCGTCTAAACCATCACGTCTAGCTCCTCTTATTGATACTCTAGCTTCTTCAGCTATTTTTCTAATTTCTTTGACTAAATCTTTTCTTCTCTCTTCTGTTAATTCTGGAAAGTTTAGTCTTATTACTTTTCCATCATTGTTTGGGTTTATTCCAATATCTGATGTTAATATTGCTTTCTCAATATCTTTTAAACAGCTTATATCCCATGGTTGAATTACTATTAATCTTGCCTCTGGCACAGATATTGCTGCTACTTGGTTTATTGGAGTTGGAACTCCATAGTAATCTATTCTTATTTTATTTAATACTGCAGGGTTTGCTCTTCCTGCTCTTATTTCTCCTAGTTTTTCTGTATAAGCATTTATTGTTTTTTCCATTTTTTCTTTTATTTTTGAATAATCCATGTTTTTAACTTCCTTCCTATATTAATTTATCCATGCATTGAATTTTATTTATATGGATAATTTTCATAAAATATGTTTTACATTTATATATTTTAAGCTATTTAACTATTGTTCCTATTTTTTCACCTTTTACTACTCTTACAATGTTTTCTGGATCTGCTATTCCAAATACTTGTAGTGGAATATTATTGTCTTTGCATAGTGCTGTAGCTGTTGAGTCCATTACTTTTAAATCTTTGTTTAATACTTCTGCATATGATATCTCATCATATTTAATTGCTGTAGGGTCAAGTCTTGGATCTGCTGAATAAACTCCATCTATATTTTTTCCTAGTAATATTACATCTGCTTCTGTTTCAGCTGCTCTTAGTGCTGCTGCTGTGTCTGTTGTAAAATATGGGTTCCCTGTGCCACATGCAAATATTACTATTCTTCCTCTTTCTAAATGTTTTGCTGCTTTTCTTTTAATATATGGTTCTGCAATTTCCCTCATTTCAATTGCAGTTTGTACTCTTGTATACATTCCTCTTGCTTCTAAAGCATCTTGTAGTGCTAGTGCATTCATTGTTGTAGCTAACATTCCCATGTAGTCTGCTGTCGTTTTTTCCATTTGCTCTCCATTGCGTCTTCCTCTCCAAAAATTTCCTCCTCCAACAACTATTGAAACTTGCACTCCTAATTCTGCTACTTCTTTTACTTTATCACATATTCCTCCTAGTGTTTTTATGTCTATACCTGTTCCGTTCTCTCCTGCTAAGGCTTCTCCACTTAGCTTTAATAGAACTCTTTTATACTTGACTTCTGACATTAAAATTCACTCCTATCTTTTTAATTGTCGGTATAAATTCCAAATACCGATTTATTCTCCGCTACATTGTATCATAGATTTTAAAAAAATACAGTAGTTTTACTGTATTTTTTTTGATTTTATAAACTTATTTTTGAAATAAAAAAGCTCGATATATGTTCTATATCTAAGCTTATTTTTATTATACATTTTCTTTAATGTAGTCAACTACATCTCCTACTGTAACAACTTTTTCTGCATCTGCATCTGGTATTTCAATGTCAAATTCTTCTTCTAGAGCCATTACTAATTCAACAATGTCTAAAGAATCT
>CALXZT010000060.1 GCA_944393315.1 uncultured Clostridia bacterium | reverse complement strand
TATTTATCTCTTTTTCAGATGGTTTTTCATCTATTATACCAGTAGATTCAGCGATTTCTACAGTTTGTTCTATTGTACCATTTATTATCTTAGTACTACTACCATTAGAAGAAGTGCTATTCATATTAGAAAATAGAAATATTATAATCATCCATAGTATTACAAATATAAATAATATAGTTTTTTTCATAGTCTAACCCCTTTCTATACATAAATGCTAATCTCTTGTAAATAAATCTCTTGTATATACTTTATCGCTAATCTTTTTTGTATTATCATCCATTCTATTTACTAAAACTACATCAGATAAATTACTAAATTCATTGAAATCATTAATTACCTTACAATCATTAAAAGTAGAGTCCTTTAATGTTGGTTCGTAAATAACTATATTAATGTTATAGAATTTCAATCTATCAATAATTCCTTGTATTGCACTAGCTCTAAAGTTATCAGAATCAGTTTTCATAGTTAATCTATAAATACCAACTGTTTTAGGATTTTTTCTAAGAATCATTCTTGTAATATGATCTTTTCTTGTATCATTAGACTTTACTATTGCTTCTATTAAGTTTTGTGGAACTTGTTTATAATTAGCTAATAATTGTTTTGTATCTTTAGGTAAGCAATATCCTCCATATCCAAAAGATGGATTATTATAATGATTACCAATTCTAGGATCTAAACATACACCATCTATAATATCTTGTGTATTTAATCCTTTTAATTCAGCATAAGTATCTAGTTCATTAAAATATGAAACTCTTAATGCCAAATAAGTATTAGCAAATAATTTTACTGCTTCAGCTTCTGTAGAATTCATATATTTTACTACTACATCTTTTTTAATAGCACAATCTAATAATAAATCAGCAAATTCTTCTGCTCTTTTACTTTTTTCTCCTACAATTATTCTAGAAGGATATAAATTATCATACAAAGCTTTTCCTTCTCTTAAAAATTCTGGAGAAAACATAATATTATCAATACCATATTTTTCTTTTACTGATTCAATAAAACCAACTGGAATAGTTGACTTTACTACCATAGTAGTATCAATACCCATACTAATAACTTTTTCAATAATATCTTCAACACTAGATGTATCAAAGAAGTTTAATTCATCATCATAATTTGTAGGAGTACTAATTATAATAAATTTAGCTCCTTCAAATGCTTCTTTATAATCTAATGTTGCTGTTAAATTTAGATCTTTAGTTTTAAAAAACTCTTCAATCTTTTCATCTTTAATTGGTGAAATACGGTCATTAATCATTTTAACCTTTTCAGGAATGATATCTAATGCCATAACTTCATTATTTTGACTAAGTAATGTTGCTAAAGATAAACCAACATACCCTGTTCCTGCTACTGCTATTTTCATATTAACAAACTCCTTTTTTAGATATATTTTCTTTTAAAGATTTTATTGAACATTTTTCTGATGTTAATGATTTTCATTATATATTTTAAATTTAATAATCCGTAAATAATACATCCCATAAAGACTTGAATCATTAATTTACTTATAACATTCATATCTGTCAAACTTATTGGATATATTATAATAAACATTAATATTGATTTTACAACAAATGGAAAAGATTTTTTTACATATTGTAATACATTTAGCTCTTTTCTAACAGAAATTGTTTGATATATCATCACTGTTGCTTCTGCTGCGATTGTTCCTATGCATGCTCCAATACTCTTATACATAGGTATGAGAAAAATATTTAGTAATATATTTACTATTGCTCCTAAAGATACAGATATAATGTAATCTCTATCTTTTTCTCTTGGAATTAAATATTGTGTTCTGATAACATTTGCAAATGACAAAAATGGAAAAGTAAAAGATAGTAATGCAATTAATATCCCTGTTTTTTTGAATTCTGTTCCAAAATAGTAGGGAGCAAACTCAGATGAAATTGCAACTAAACCAAAACACATTGCCATTGATAAAAACATAACAAAATTTATAGATTTAGTTATGTAATTATTTACTTTATCTTCTTCACCCTTGGCTATGATATTAGACATTCGCGGAAGCATAACAGTTCCTAATGCCGATATAATTGTCATTGGTATATTAGCAATCTTTTCTGCGTTTTCAAAATAACCAACTTCAATAACATTTGTCATTGATCCTAACATTACTTTATCTAACATTTTGTACAGACTTATTGCTATAACAGGAATAAATAATATTAAATTAGGTTTTATATGTTTTATGATATCCTTCTTTTGTATTTTAACAAAACCAACCTTATTTTTTAAAGCATACCACAATATTACTTGGCTTAATACCGTCATACTTGACATTATCAATGTGTATTTCCATAAATCATCTTTATTTTTAACTATTAAAAATATTAGAATAACCGTTGCTATTTTTACAAATGTGTTTCTGGTTATTGTTGTTTTAAATTCTTCTAATCCAAAAAAGAACCAATTTATATCCAGTATTGATGAAAAAATAAAAAGAGATTGAATCAAAGCAATTTGTTTATATTTTACATCAAATATTAATACATACCCTAAATATATAATAAGCATTATTGTTCCCATAACCAATTGAAGTATATACATGCTCCAGAATTCTTTAGACCTTTTTTCTTTGTTATCTCTAACTTTAGCTATTGTTCTATTTCCATAGTTGTTTATTCCTAATAATGTTAGTAGCATAAAATAATATACTATTGAATATGTATATGAATACGTACCAACTCCAGAAACTCCCACTACTCTTGAAAGGTATGGCGCAGTAATAAGGGGTATAATAAGAATTAAAATTTGATATATTAAATTATATATAAAATTTTTTTTAGTACTATTGTTTCTCACTTTTTTCACTCTTTTCTTTTTCTTGCATTATTAAAAACAAACTTATATTCATATATAAATTTAAAACAGTATTTTCTGTTAGTCCTATTATTGCGAAATAGCTCATTATCATTAATTCAGAATATTTTTTTTCTGTAAATAGCTTTTTTTGAATTTTAGTATTTAAAATCAAGAAAAATAGAAAGTAAAATATTCCATATTGAATAACCATCCTTATATATGCCATATCTAAAACAACTGGTGTCTTACCTGTTAATAAGGCTTGTCTTGTAGTTACAATGTTCAATGGTTGACCTACCAAAGATAGTCCATAGTTTTCTAAAAATAGATTTGCTAAATATAGTCTCCCCGTTAATATCTCATTTAAAACTATTCCTAAGTTGGTATCGACTTTAAATAAATAAACAAAAATGAAGCTAGCTAATGCTACTATCGGATAAATATATATGCAAATTTTATTCACAGCTTTACTTTCTCTTATTATTTTAAAATGTTTCATAAGATATGAAAAAACTACCGTAAATGTTATTAAGTATACATTTGTTCGTGATGACGACAAAAAATATACTAGTGAAATCAATGCTATTACAAATAATGTTCTTAAAGCGTTCAATTTGTTCCAACTTAAATATATATATTCTAAAATGACAATTGAAGCTATTGCTCCAAATGTATTTGGATGAAGCCATCCAAATGATTGTTTTATACTACCATTTATTATAGCAGTGTAATTATTTATTACGCCTTTTTTACATAATATAAACAGAATGAGGATACACACTATTTTAATTATCATATCCAATTTAACTATCTTTTTAAAGTCAACACCCTTACTCGCTATAATAAGGAACTCAAAAAGTATTAAATTATAATTATGACTAAAATAAGATACACATGCTATAAAAATGGTTAGTATTATTATAATAAATAATTCTGTTACTTTATATTTATCACATGTAAATATTTTCATAATTGACAAAAAGAAAACGATGCCAAAAACTAGAGGTTTTATTATATTGTTATCCATAATATAACCCAGTTCTGATTCATTAAATATGAGAACATAAAACAAGAAAACTGACCATGCACTTAAAAAGAAGAAATTTTTACTTTCAACTCTCAACAATTTTTATTCACCATTAGTATTTTTTTGTATTCATTATAAATGCTTTCAGCATTTTTTTCCTTAGAAAATCCATTTAATGCATAATCATAGCCTTTTTTCTTAAATTCTTCCATCATTCCTTTTACATTTATTAATTTAACAATCTTATTTGCTAAATCTTCAGAATCATTTAATGTATATATCAGTCCGTTTTCTCCATCTTTTACCAGTTCTGGATTTGCTCCTGTATTAGATGCAACAACACAAACATTCGACAGCATATACTCTATTGTTACTCTTCCAAAACCTTCTGATTTTGAACAGACAAGTCCTATATCATAGTTTGGCATTACTTCTTCAATATTACTTTTATATCCTTTAAAAGTAATATTCTCACATAAATCTAACTTTTTTATATATTTTTTTAGATAATTAAAGTATTCTTTTGCAGCAGTTCCATAAAGATCAAGTTTTATTATTTTTCTTATTTCTACTGGAATCAATGATAATGCCTTAATTGCTTGAATCTGCCCTTTACTAGGAGTAATTGCTCCTGACATAATTATCTTTATATTTTCATTTTTTTGATTACTATGAGATTTTATATTGCTTTTAAATCTATTCGTGTCTACTCCATTATATATAACTTTTATTTTGTTGATATCCAAACCTTTACTAGTCCAACTTTGAGAAACAGCATTTGATATCGCAATGAATAAGTCTGTATTTTCATTCATAAATTTTATATAATTTCTTCTTAACGAATAGCAGTCATAGTCCTCTTTACCGAATTCTCTTATGTGCCATATATGTCTTTTACAATATTTTCTTGCTAAAATTGCACCAATATCATTTCTATTTACATTTGTATGAATCATATCAATCTGCGAAAAGTCAATTTTATTTTCTGCCTTTTTTATAGCAAAATAGTTTGATATTTTATAATCAATATAATAATATGGAAATAATAATGTTTTAACAACTTTCCTTAATATAGTACTACCCTTACTTACAAAGAAAGCTTTATGACCGATAGCGTATACTTCTATATTATTTTTTTTAAATTCTTCATACATTTTTCCTTTTTTACTTGTTAAAACAATTGGAATTATATTATACTCGCTTCTCATTGTTAGGACTAACTCTTTAAACGATGTTGCCGCTCCGTAAGTTTCCCCAACATCTGGTATGTATACAATTTTCATATTTCACCTCTTTAACATGTATAATAATTTATAAATGACCGTTGGAAATGGTAATCCCATTTTTTTTATGAACCCTATTTTCCAATTCGACTTGAAAAATTTTTTAATATTCGTCTTAGGATTTTTCATGAAATCTTTCCATCCGTTGAATTGTATTATCTTTTCAAAATAAACATCATAGAATTTTTCTTCACCTATAATATTACATTCAGCCTTTGTCGGATTTGTTAACAATCTTAATAAGTTAGCATATGCCTCTTCTTCATTTATTATTAAGTTTATTTTTTTTGCTTTTTCTACAAACTCCAATGCTCCAATTTGTAATTCTTTCACAAATTCGCTATATTCACCATTATCTTTTTCTAATTCGCATATTACCTTATTATCCTTAATAGAATATCTTTTTGCTGAACCATGATTTGCGGTAAACATTAACTCTATGAGTCCATTAAATCCAAATATTAGTTTATCATCAAATCCTTTTTTTGTATTATAATCATAAATGTATCCAATTGCATCTAAATTTTTATTATCATATCTTTCTAAAAAGCCGAGATATATTCCTGTATATGTTCTAGTTATTTCTTTTTCATCACTTAATTTTTCCAATGAAAGTTGCATTGTCCCATACCAACCAATATCAACTAATCCTATTTTCCCTTTTTTTAGATTTTCATCAATATATTTCATTGCATTATTTTTTTCTACTGTTGAATTCTTTTTCATTTCTTTCTCTATTAATGAAAAAATATATATACCTTTTTCACCTTTTAAATCTTCTCTCGATATTTCGTTACCATATTTGTTTACTATTTTACTTTCAATAACATCATTGTAAACACCAAGTTTCAATAATAAATCTTTTACACATTCTTCTCTTTTAATATATGGAACTATTTTTAATATTTCTTCGAAACTTTTCACATTTTCTAATAACGGCACTGTAAGTGTTCTTCTTGATGCAAGAAAGTATGGATAATTATTGTTTGGATGTAATATTTTATATGCTTTGCTTACTATTTGACCATCTCGTGATAAAAAACACAAATCATCAAGATTTTTTTCATGTTTTATATTGTCTATCCAAAGACAAAACCCATATAATAATGGTCCAAAGTAATTAAATCCTATTTCCCTATAGTAATTATCTTGATAATTGTTATTTAAAACCTTTAATAACTCTTCATTCTTTAATCTAATTTTATTCTTTTCATTTTTATATAATATAGATCTAATAAATAACATTCTTGGAACAATAAAGTCACTTTTTATGTTGTCCCCAATATGAACAATATCTTTTTTTCTTATCTTTAAATCCTTTATTATATAATTAAATAATTTGCCAGATGACTTTCTTTTTTGAACTTCTGAAGAGACATATAGTCTATCATAACTTATTCCTTTTTTTTTCAAAATGTAAGACAATTCATCCTTAGACAAATACATATCTGAAGTTATAATGATTTTTTTTCCAGCCCTTTTTAGCTTTTCTATAAGTAGTTTTAAAATGTTATTAGCATGCAAGTGTTCAATTTCAGTTTCTATTTCTATATTTTTGATTTTTTGCTTCATTTTATTATCATAATTTGTTGCATCATATATATCATCCAGTGATGCTTCAACTTTACTTCCACTTTGGGCTTTTTTTTGACTATCTCTTCTAATTTTTGAATATCCTATATATTTGTCTCCATATTCATTAATCAATTTATTTTCAACAATATCAAATATTTGATAATATTTAATATCTCTATATAACAAAGTATCAAAAACGTCAAAAGATATATACTCTTCTTTAAAATTTTCAAAGTAATTCATGTTTATCCCCTATATCTAACTATTTTTTAGTTGTGCCTTTATATCAGCATCTACTATTTCTTCGCCAGTTTTATTTTTTAATTGTTCTTTAGAAGCATCAGACAAACCATCTTTAACTACACAATTCATATCGCATGTAGAACATTTATCTAAATCTTCTTTAGTTACTTTACCATCTCTTAAATCTCTTACAATTTTATTTTCATACATTGAATACTTTTTCTTAGTCCAAAATTTTAATTTGTGTCTTAGAACCCACCATGCAGGTACCCAGATATATTTATGCATTGCTGGTGATACAGATCCAATCATCCAACATTGTCTATCACAATGTCTAACCTTATTACGAACACTTTCTGCTTGTTCTGAATTCCATAATTCTTCCCAAGTTTGATTGTTTAAATTTCCCATTACTTCCTTATCTTTGGTTCCGTTACATGGCATTACATCTCCATAAGGATCAATAAAGAAAGTATCAAAAGCCATATCACAAGGTAATAATCTTTTTTGACCATAAACATAATTTATTAACCCGTGATTAAAGTAAGCTCTAAACCATTTTTTTGGTGATTTTGAATTTAATAATTCATTTACTAAATTTTCAAAATTTTGTGCAACCATTGGTCTATCATGAATAATATTTTTAGCTTCTACAAAGTAAAAACTATTATGAAGAGATGCCGTTGCAAACTCCATGCCCATTTCGTTAGATAACTGATATAAAGGTACTAAATCTTTAGCATTTTTATCTTGTACAGTCATACCAAATCCAACATCTTTCATCCCCATCTCTCTTAATTTTTTAAGAGTGGTATATCCTCTATTATAGCCATCCTTTAGACCACGAATTTCATTATTTGTTTGTTCCAAACCTTCAATAGAAATTCTTATACCAATATTTGGAAATCTTTTTGCTAAAGCTATAATTCTATCGGTGAAGAATCCATTAGTAGATATTACAATTCTATCAGATTTTTTATATAATTCCTCAACAATTTCTGGTAAATCTTCTCTAATAAATGGTTCTCCACCTGTTATATTAGTAAAATACATTTTAGGTAATTTTTTTATTGTTTCAATAGATATTTCTTCTTCTGGTTTAGAAGGACATTTATATCTATTACACATTGTACATCTTGCATTACATCTATATGTTAC